>CAINDZ010000001.1 GCA_903847545.1 uncultured bacterium
GTCTCGCCCGGCGCGCGCGGGGCCGTCGCGGCGCAACCTTCCAGCAGCCACGCCAGCGCGACAGCCGCGGCCGCCCGGCCGGCGGCCGTCCGTCTCGTCATCCGCATCATCCCCGGCTCCTCCCGCGGTGTTCCGTCACCGTGCCCCAGTGTACCAGTTCGGGCCGGCGATGGGCACCGGTATCGCCCCTTGCCCGCCGCCGCCCGCCGCCTTTCCATTACCCCTGCGCACCGGCCGCGAAACTGTGGACGCCACCGGGCGTCAACTGGCACTATCGGCCGCGCAGACCGTGCACCCCGAAAGGAAGCCTCCGCCGATGAAGAACTCCGTGCGGGCGATCATCATCGTGGCCTCGCTGCTGGTGTCCTATGCCATCTGGCGCCTGTCGCCCGATTACATCCGGCGCGGCGGTCCGCTGCTGGTGCTCGGGCTGGCGTTCCTGTTCCTGGCCGTGACGATCGCGCTGGACCGCTGGCTGGCGCTGCGCGCGGCGTCCGGCCGCGCCCATCCCGTGCGGTTCGCGGCCGCGCTGCGCGACAAGGTCCGCGCCGGCGACGTGGACGGCGCCCTGGCCGACTGCCGCGCCCAGGGCGGCAGCCTGGCGAACGTCTTGGGCGCCGGCCTGCAGAGATACCGGCGCCTGGGCGGCGGGCGGCCGGGCACCGTCCCCCGCGCGGGCGTCGACGAGGTGCGCCGCGTGCTGCGCGAAACCGCCGCGCTGGAGTGTCCCAACCTGGAGCAGAACCTCAACGCACTGTCGATGCTCGCCTCGGTGGCCACGATGCTGGGCCTGCTCGGCACCACCATCGGCATGATCCGCTCGTTCAACGCGCTGTCGCGGGCCGGGGCGCCAGACGCCACGCAACTGGCGCTCGGCATCAGCGAGGCGCTGGTCAACACCGCCCTCGGCCTGGTCACGGCCATCGCCGCCACCATGCTCTACAACCACTTCACGACACAGGTGGACGCGCTGGTCACGTCGATGGACGAGGGCTCGTACGAACTGCTGCAGGTCCTGGAAGGGGAAGGCGAGGCCGCAACGGGCCGTTGAGCGTCAGGCCTGCGGGGCGCCGGTCCCGCAATGCCGGCCGGTGAGCCACAGGCCCACCTTCGCCTCGAGTTCGCCGCGGCGCACGGGCTTGGCCAGATAGTCGTCCATACCCGCCTGCAGGCACTTCTCGCGGTCGCCCAGCAGCGCGTTGGCCGTCATCGCCACGATGGGGATGTCGCGGACGTTCTCGCCCGCCTCGCCGTTGCGCACGCGGCCGGTGGCCTCGTAGCCGTCCATGCCGGGCATCTGGCAGTCCATCAGCACCATGGCGAATGGCGTGCTGCGCAGGCGCTCGAGGGCCTCGCCCCCGTCCTGCGCGACCTCGACGGACAACCCCAGCTTCTGCAGCATGCGCAGGGCCACAAGCTGGTTGGTGGTGTTGTCGTCCACCAGGAGCACATGCCCCGACAGGGGACCCGCCTCGGGCAACGCCTCGACGGTGGGCACCGGGGCCACGGGCACGGGGACCGGCAAGGCCGTGATCGTCCGCGTGCCGCCGGCCGGACTCGTCACCGGCATCGCCTCGATCATCTGGCAGCGCACGCGGAAGCTGAACGTGGAGCCGCACCCGGGTTCGCTGCTCGCACTGAGCGTGCCGCCCATCAACTGCACCAGCTGGCGCGAGATCGCCAGCCCCAGGCCGGTGCCGCCGTACTTGCGCGTGGTGGCGCCGTCGGCCTGCGTGAACGGCGTGAACAGGCGGCCCAGCACATCCGGCTCGATGCCGATGCCGGTGTCCTGCACCTCGCAGCACAGCCAGCCCGTGCGGCTGCCGTGGCTGTCGCACTCGCCGCGCACGCGCAACGTGACGCTGCCGGCGTGCGTGAACTTGACGGCGTTGCCGACCAGGTTGACGATGACCTGCCGCACGCGCGCCGGGTCGCCCAGCACCAGGCGGGGCACGGAGTCCTCGATGGCGAAGTGGAATGCCAGCCCCGCGGAGCCCGCCCGCGGCGCCAGCATGTCCACGGTCTCTCCCAGCGCCTCGCGCGGGTTCCAGGGAATGCTCTCGATCTCCAGCTTGCCGGCCTCGATCTTCGAGAAGTCGAGGATGTCGTTGATCAGTCCCAGCAACGCGTCGCCGCTGGTGCGGCAGACGTTGAGGTAGTGGCGCTGGTCGTCGGTCAGCGGCGTGTCAAGCAGCAGCGACGTCATGCCGAGCACGCCGTTCATGGGCGTGCGGATCTCGTGCGACATGTTCGCCAGGAACTCGCTCTTGGCGACGCTGGCCTGCTCGGCACGGACAGCCAGTTCGCGCGCCTGGACCGTGGCCGCCTCAAGGCGGCGGTTGCTGTCACGCAGGTCGGCGGTGCGCTCGAGCACCTGGCGCTCGGTCTCCAGCTGGCGGCTGCGCAGGAAGGCCACGAAGATCACCAGCAGCAGCGTCAGCGCGCAGCCGGCGACGGCGGCCATCTGCGCCAGCCGTAGCGTGTGCCGGGCCTCGAAGGAACCCGTGGGACGGATGCGCACGGCGTAGGCGCGATCGAAGGCGAACACCGGGTAGTCGGCGCGCAGGTCGGCAAGGCCTTCGCCCAGGCGGGGGCGGTTCGTGCCGCCCTCCGGCGCCTCCTTCTGACCTTCGCGGAGCCGGTCGGCGGCCGTGGCCGCGAGCATCGCACCGCCGCCGCCGCCCTCCAGGTCGACCAACTCGACGGCCAGGTCCTCCTTGCTCGAGAGCGAACCCACGAGGGAGTGTTCCAGCAGTTCGCGGCAGTCCAGGACATTCGCGACGAAGCCGCGCAGCTGCCTCGTCGCGACACCATCCCTGCCGTGACGGAACACCGGCGTGAAGGCGCGCAGCTCAGGCGGCCCGCCGGGGTCGCCGATCGGGCGGACCAGGTCGCTGGCGACGGGCAGGCCCGTGCGCTCCATCTTCTCGACGGCGGCGGCGCCGACGGCCTCCGAGGCAAGGTCGAAGCCGAGGACGCCTGCGCCGGAGTCCAGCGCCACCCGGTAGAGAACCGGGAAGTAGCGCGCTCGCGTTGCGGCAGCCTGTGGCCGGCCGTCGGCCGCGCGCTCCCAGACGACCGTCTCGCCGGGAAGCACCGTCGCCTCGACCAGCGGCGCCCAATACGTCGCGCGCGTCGGCGAGAACCGCGTCAGCGGTCGCGTGAAGTGCTCGAACTCGTCGCGACCCACCTCCTGGCTGCTCTCGAAGAACGTCGCCAGCAGCACCTGGTCGCGCTGGATGCCCTGCAGGGCCTTGCGCACGCCGGCGGCCTGCGTGTCGGCCACGCGGTTGAACGTCTCGCGACGGTCGGCGCGCTCCAGCCCGCGCGTCCACAGCGCCGCCTCGGCGGTCAGGGTCAGGCCTAGGGCGCCGACCACGATGGCGTCCAGTTGGCGCGCCCAGCGCCGGCGCGGCCACGCGCCGCGGTCGCGCACGTCGATCAGGATCGTGCCGATGATCGCCAGCAGCGCCGTGCCCGCGGCCCAGGCCCACGGCGCGCGACGCGAGTCGGCGACGGTCCGGTTCCAGGTGTCGGCAAGCATGTCCAGCGCGACGACCATCACGACCTCGCCGCTGTGCGGGTCGGTCACCGGCGCCAGCGCGGAGACGAACGTGCCGTATTCATCGGTGTACGGGCCGACGGTCTGAGGCAGGCGCGTCTCGAAGACGGCGGCGATGGCCGCAGGCGGTTCCTCGTACACGGTGCCCGGGGCGCTGGCCAGCGGATCCATGCGCGGGTAGTTCTCGGGCCCGAAGACGTACTGCCCGTCGCGCCGCGCCACGGTGTAGATGCCGCGATTGGGGATGACGCGCCCATAGGCGGTCAGCTGGTCGCGCAGCTGCTGGTAGGCCGGCGACTGCGCGTCGTCCGCGGTGAACGACAGGCGGGACACCAGGTCGGGCGTGACGGCGCGCGACAGCGACGTCATGCGGCGTTGCAGGTCGTCGCGCATGCCGGCGTCAAGCACGCGCGCCCGGAAACCGGCGGCTGTCGCGCCCAGTCCCGCGAGCGCGGACAGGCACGCCAGGAGCACCCACCACTTCGGTTTCATGAGGACCCACATCGTGCCGGCAAACGCTCCGGTTACCAATGGTTTGCAACGCCATGGACGCCGCGCTGGTTATCGGCCGACGGGTTCACGGGATAAGGGAAATCACTTATTCAATATCGCAACGCAAGCGAGGGCGGGGAGCAGCCCCGCCCTCGCGTTCAAGCCATTGAGAATAAACCAGTTACGCGCCTAGCGATTGACCGTGAACTGGCGCCACGATTCGGTCCGGTACCAGCCCGCCGGTTCCAGGTCGCGCGCCGCGTGGTCCTCGTGCGTGATTTCGCACACGGGGCCCAGCGTCGGCGAGTACCACACCGTGTCGGCCATGGTCGTGAACCACGTCCCGTTGAGCGTGACGTTCATGGTGCGGGCCACCTTCCAGGCGCCCTTGTAGTAGGTCTCAGGGCCGGCGACCTTGCCCGTCAGCGACAGGTCCTCGCGCGCCCACACGCGGCCCGTGAACGTCGCCGTGAACGTGCCCTGCCCCGGCACCGTGACCGTCGTGTTGTCGCTCCAGGTGCCGACCACCATCGGCAGCGGCAGGTACTTCAGGCCCGAGTCGAACATGATCGGCTCAAGGGTCCCGCCGCCACCGTCGTCGGCGAAGCCCAGCCAGTCCACCTGGTTCGACAGGCGGTCGTAGGCGTCCCAGCGGCTGGCCGTCGTGAACGTGCCGTCCGTGTAGCCGACGACGCGGACATCGCCGTTGCCCTGCACCTCGACGCGGCGGAACTGCTGCAGGTCGCCCTGGTTCGTCGGCGTCGCGACGCCGGCCAGGCCGTTGCTCCAGGTGCCCGCAAGGTATTGCTCCAGCTGGTCGGTCATCGGATAGATGTCGGCGGTGCCGGCGACCTTCGCCGACCACGCCGTCTGCGTGGCCTGCGCATTGCCGCTCAGGTCGGCGTAGCCGCCCATCGTCACGGCCATCTCCAGGCCCGCCGGCAACGGGCTTGGCAGCGAGACCGTCAGCACCGAGCCGCCGGCGCTCCACACGGGCTCGACGGCGTTGGTCATGATCAGGAGCGCCAACTCCGCATTCCACGACACAGGCATGAACGTGTTTGGATCGATCGGCTCGCTGAACGTGACCACCATGGCGCCGATGTCCGCCGACACGCTGGTGCTGCCGTTGGCCGGGCTCACCGAGACGATGGTCGGCGGCGTGGTGTCGACGTCGATGCCGGTCGTGAAGCTGAAGACGTGGTTCGCGCCGAGGGTCGTCGACGGCGAACCGGACGCGAAGACTCCCGCGCCCACCGTCACGGTGAACGTGGTCGAGGCCGGCAGGTCGGCGGCCGGGTCGAGCGTCACCCAGTTGCTGTTGCCGCTGCTGACGGTGAACGGATAGGAGACCTTGCGACCGTCCGGGCTCGTGATCGTCACGTGGGACTCGATCGACGAGGGATCCGCCTCGCGCGTGAACTGCAGGCGCACGCTCGCGCTGCGATTGACGCCGGTGGCATCCTCGAGCGGCTCGTGGTTGGCCAGCAGCAGCGCACTCGTGTCGGTGAAGAACGAGAACACGTAGGGCGCGGCGAGCCCGTTGCCGGCGGCGTCGGTCAGGCCCGTGCCCAGGGTCACGGTCACCTGCACGCCCTCGGCCCACGCCGAGGCGTGGGTGATGGAGACGGTGCGGTTGTCCAGCCAGGTGGTGGTGGCCAGGCCCCCGCTCGACAGCTGGACCTGCCCGGTGGCGCTGGCCGGCGCCATGTCCTCGTTGAAGACGACCGTGATGGCGGCGTTGGTCAGCACGCTGGTGCCGCCGTTCGCGGGCGTCGTGCTCGTCACCACCGGTGCCGTGGTGTCGGCGGGGGTGTCGTCGGGGGAATTGCCCCCGCCGCAGCCGACCACGAACAGGGCCGCCACGGCCAGCAACGTTTTCCACAGCAGGGGATGGCTCGACTTCATGTCCGGCGCTCCTTGGCGAGGGGAATTGGACGCGGAATATCGATTATCGGCATTCATCCCGATTCCCCAACATTTATTTGCGAACAAAACGCCCTGAAACCGAGTATTAGGGCTGCTAATCGGCATTTGACGAAAACTGCTGACCCAAGGCGGAGGAACCCTGATGCGTTGCCACGACCTCGACTACAACATCCTCGGCGACGACATGCAGATCGTCGAGATCGGCCTCGACCCCGGCGAGACGGTGATCGCCGAGGCCGGCGCCCTGAACTACATGGACGA
>CAINDZ010000002.1 GCA_903847545.1 uncultured bacterium
AGCCGGGGCTCCCCAATGATGCCGGAGCCGCCCGACCCGGATTCGCTCGCTCGCGAGGTCCTTCTGCATGAAGAAATTCGTCGCCCGCCTGGCCACGCTCCTGCTGGTCCTGTCCGCTGTTGCGCCGATCGCGCGCGCGGACGTCATCATCTCGGAGCTCTGCGACCCGCGGCTGAACTACCTGACAGACCGGTACATCGAGATCTACAACACCGGCGCGGCGCCGGTCAGCCTGACCGGCTGGCAGCTGGTGGCCGTGGGCAACAACGTGGATGTCTTCACCTGGAACCTGTCGGGCACCATTGCGCCGGGACAGGCGCTGGTGGCCGGCGACGATGCGCCGGTGGTGTCCTTCACGCGCGACTTCGTCGGCGCTGCCTGGTCGACCAGCAACACGAACTGGAACGGGCAGGTCGGTGACGGCGCCAAGCTGAAGAACGCCTCGGGCACCGTGGTCGACGGACTGGTCGTCACCCTGGCCGAGTTCAAGGACCAGACCTACGTGCGCCATGCCGACGTGACGACCGGCAGTGCGACCTTCGTGTCGTCGCAGTGGACCGGCACCGCCGTGGACACGCCGACGCAGGCGACGCCCGGGGTGCACAATCCCGTGGTCGGTCCGGCGATCAGCGCCATCGCCACCAGCCCGGCCGTGCCGGCCTTCGGCGACCCCGTGAACGTGTCGGCGACGGTGACCGACGCCGCGGCCGCCATCACCTCGGTGACGCTCAACTGGGGCACCGCCTCCGGCAGCCTGCCCAACGCCATCCCGATGGCCGTCACCGGCGGCAGCACCTACGGCACCTCGAGCGCCATCCCGGCCCAGGCCGGCGGCGTGACCGTCTACTACAGGATCACCGCCGTCGACGCCAACGCCACGACGACCAACTCGACCGAGCAGAGCTTCGGCGTGCCCACGACGATGACCATCGCCGCCATCCAGGGCACCGGCGCCACGTCGCCGTACGTCGGCCAGTCGGTCTTGGTCTCGGGCGTCGTCACCGGCGTCTACGGCTCCACGTACACGCTGCAGGACGGCACCGGCGCGCGCAGCGGCATCTGGGCCACCGGCTCGAGCGCCCCGACGCTCGGCCAGCTCGTCGAAGTCGCCGGCACCGTGCAGGAAGTCAGCGGCTGCACGACGCTCACGTCGGCCGTGGTCAACAGCTCCGCGGCCGGCTCGCTGCCGTCGCCCGCCGTGCTGACCACCAGCGCCGCCCTGGCCGAGGACTACGAGGGCGTCCTGGTGCAGGTCGTCGACGCCGCCTGCACGCTCAGCTCGGCCGCCACGCCGCGCTGGGAGATCAACAGCGGCGGCGGCGCCATCGCCGTCGACGACCTGGCCATCAGCCCGAACCTGGTCCTGGGCACGCACTACACGATCACCGGCCCGGTCAGCGGCAGCACCGTCGACGACGGCATCGTGCCGCGCACGGTCGCCGACGTCGTCTTCGTCAGCGACACCTACGTGCCGACGATCGTCTCGGTCCTGCCGGCCAACAACACCTCGGTGAAGGTGACCTTCTCCGAGCCCGTGTCCACCTCGACGGCCAATGTCGCCGCCAACTACGCGATCACCGGCTGCAGCGTCACGGCGGCCGCGGTCGTCGGCGGCCAGCCCGAGACGGTCGCCCTGACGGTGACGACCATGGCCAGCGGCGCGCACACGTTGACGGTCAACGGCGTGACCGATGCCGCCGGCAACATGGTCAGCAACGCCCAGGCGCCGTTCACCTACTACGGCGGCAACATCCCCGTCGGCTACTACAACCCGGCCGAGGGCCTGACCGGCGACGCGCTGCGCCTGGCCCTGCACAACATCATCGACGGTCACTCCTCGATCAGCTACACGGCGCTGTGGACGGCGTTCTACACGACCGACGACAAGCCGAACGGCAAGGTCTGGGACATGTACTCGGACGTTCCCGGCGGCATCCCGCCCTACGAGTACACGTTCGGCGTCGACCAGGGCGG
>CAINDZ010000003.1 GCA_903847545.1 uncultured bacterium
CAGGACTATCCCGAGGGCAAGCCGCGCATCGTCGGCTACGCCGCCAAGTGGCACGAGGACTCGTTCGAGTACAGCCACACCGTGCGGCGCTTCGACCTGCCGCCCGGCGACCACGCGCTGGTCGACGAGATGCGGCGGCAGGCGCTGGCCTGCTGGCGGCTGTTCCGCCTGCGCGGCTGGGCGCGCGTCGACTTCCGCGTCGACGAGGCCGGCCGCCCGTTCATCCTCGAGGTCAACGCCAACCCGTGCATCTCGCCGGACGCGGGGTTCGTCGCCGGGTTGGCGCGGGCCGGCATCCCCTACGACGAGGCGATCGGCCGCATTGTCGCCGCGGCCGCCATCGACTGAGCATCGTTCGCTCCATCCCCGGAGACACCTGCATGACCGACGCCGCCGACACCTTCCGCGACCACGTGCTGCCGTCCGACGTCGAGGCGGTGCGCGACCTGGTGCGCGACACCGGCTACTTCAGCGCCGAGGAGGTGGCGATCGCCGCCGAGCTGGTGGTCGAGACGCTGGCGCGCGGCGAGGCCTCCGGCTACGCGTTCCTCTTCGCCGAGTCCGGCGGCCGCGTCGTGGGCTACAGCTGCTACGGACAGGTGCCGTGCTCGACGGTGAGCTGGGACCTGTATTGGATCGCGGTGCACCCCTCGCAGCAGGGCGGCGGGCTGGGGCGGCGGCTGCTGCGCGCGACCGAGGCGCGCGTGCGCGCGGCCGGCGGGCTGGCGCTGTACGCCGAGACGAGCGGCAAGGCGCAGTACGTCTCGACGCGCGCGTTCTACGAGAAGAGCGGATACGCGACGGCCGGGGTGTTCGCGGATTTCTATGCGGTCGGGGATGCGAAGTACACGTATTGCCTGCGGCTGGACGGGTAGGAAGAGGCCGGTCTACGCCCGCAGGATCTTCTCTATCGCCTTCCCCTTCGCCAGCTCATCGACCAGCTTGTCCAGCCAGCGGATCTTCTGCATCAGCGGGTCGGCCACGTCCTCCACGCGCACGCCGCAGACCACGCCCTTGATGAGCGCGCAATTGGGATGCAGCGCGGGCGCCTCCGCGAAAAAGGTCTCGAGGTCGACGCCCGCCGCTATCTGGCGCTCAAGCTGTTCCTGGCTGTAACCCGTCAGCCAGGTGATGACCTGGTCGACCTCGCCCTGCGTGCGGCCCTTCCGCTCGGCCTTCTGGACGTAGAGCGGGTAGATGCCGGCGAACTTCGCCTTGAAGATGCGGTGCGGCGTGGGCATGGTCGCGCCTTTCCGGCCTGCTGCAGGCCGAGCAACTCCACCTCGAACACGAGCGTGGCGATCGGGGCAGGACAATCGCACGGGGGCGCCACCGCGACAAGTCCGTATCGCCGTTACCCCCGACGCGCCCGGCGGTCCATGGCGGGCTGGAAACAGGCCCCTGCTGACCGTCGTGGTTGATCCGCACCGCACACAGGCACCATAATTGCCGGAACGACCGGCACCCATCACCCGGGAGACCGCCATGTCCACGCACCTGTTCTCGCCCCTCGCCCAGCGCGGCGTCACCTTCCGCAA
>CAINDZ010000004.1 GCA_903847545.1 uncultured bacterium
GAACTTGCGGACCGCGGCGCGGCAGGCGACCTGGAAGGCCATGTCGCTGGAGTCGACCGCGTGCGAGGCGCCGTCCTTCAGCGTGACGCGGAGGCCCTGCACGGGGGCGCCGATGAACTGGCCGTGGTCGACCGAGCCGGCAAAGCCCTTCTCGCAGGCGCTGATGTACTCGGACGGGATGTTGCCGCCGATGACCTTGTTGTCGAAGTGGAACTGCCCATCGTCGGAGGGCTCCATCGTGCCCTGGATCTTGGCGTACTGGCCCGAGCCGCCGGTCTGCTTCTTGTGCGTGTAGTCGAAGTCGACCGGGCAGGTGATCGTCTCGCGGTACTTCACCTGCGGCGCGCCCGACGTGACGCCGGCGCCGAACTCGCGCTTGATGCGCTCGATGTACACCTCGAGGTGCAGTTCGCCCATGCCGCTGATGATGGTGTCGCCCGTCTCCTCGTCCACGTGGGCGCGGAAGGTCGGGTCCTCGCGCGTGAAGCGGTGCAGCGCCTTGCTCATCGCGTTTGCGGCCTTGTTGTCCGTCGGGACGACGGCCAGGCTGACCACCGGCTCGGGCACGTGCATGCTCGACAGCGAGATGCGGTCGCCGTGCGTGAAGGTGTCGCCGCTGGCGCAGTCGATGCCGAACAGGGCGATGATGTCGCCGGAGCAGGCCTCGGTGATCTCCTCCATCTGGCTCGCGTGCATGCGGCCGAGGCGACCGACCTTGACCTTCTTGCCGGTGCGGCTGTTGAAGATGTCGTCGCCGCGACGGAGCGTGCCCTGGTAGATGCGCACGTAGGTCAGCTGTCCGTACGGGCCCTCCTCCAGCTTGAAGGCATTGGCGACCAGCGGCAGCTCGGGGCTGTGGCTGAGCACGAACTCGCGCTCCTCGCCGCTGCGCATGACCTCGATGGCGGTGTTCTCGATGTCGGTCGGCGCCGGCAGGTACCGCGTCACGCCGTCCAGCATCAACTGCACGCCCTTGTTCTTGTAGGCGCTGCCCATGAACACCGGCGTCAGCTTGGTCGACAGGGTGCCCTTGCGGATGGCGTCGTGGATCATGTCCTCGGTGGCGTTGCCCTCGAGCAGCGCCTCCATCAGCTCGTCCGAGAACATGCTGGCGGCGTCCAGCAGGACCTCGCGGCGCAGCTCGGCCTCGACCTGCAGCGCCGACGGGATGTCGCCCTCGATGATCTTCTCGCCGTTGTCGCCCTCGAAGCGGAAGGCCCTCATCTTCACCAGGTCGACCACGCCCTCGAGCTTGTCCTCGAGGCCGATGGGGATCTGCATCATCACGGCGTTGTGCTTCAGCTTCTCGCGCAGCTGCTCGGTCACGCGCGCGGGATTGGCGCCGGAGCGGTCGCACTTGTTGACGAACGCGATGCGGGGCACGTTGTAGCGGCGCATCTGGCGGTCGACCGTGATCGACTGGCTCTGCACGCCGGCCACCGAGCACAGCACCAGGACGGCGCCGTCGAGCACCTTCAGGGCGCGCTCCACCTCGATGGTGAAGTCGACGTGTCCCGGGGTGTCGATGATGTTGATCTGGTGGTCCAGCCACTCGGTGTGGGTCGCGGCGCTCTGGATCGTGATGCCGCGCTCGCGCTCGAGCTCCATGGAGTCCATGGTGGCGCCGACGCCGTCCTTGCCCTTCACTTCGTGGATGGCCCGGATGCGGCCCGTGTAGAAGAGGATCCGCTCGGTCAGCGTCGTCTTGCCCGAGTCGATATGGGCGCTGATGCCGATGTTCCTGATCCGTCCCAGATCTGCGCTCATGCCTGTGCGTCCTTTGCAGGGCAGCGGCGTTCCGCCTGCCCCCTGGTAGTCGATGTCGTGCCCGCGGCCCCGTTCGGGACCGGCCCCGGCACCCAAAAAAACACGTCCGCGCTGGCCGGGATGCAGGTCAGGCAGACGTCGCTCGGGCGGGAAAATAGCTCCCGCGGGCCGAAAACGCAAATCCGCCCGATCCCATCCACCTTTTCGGGGCGCCCCCCCGGCGCCCCTACCGTCCCTTGCCGCCGCGCAGGCCCTTCAGGATCGACTTGATCCCCGCGTCGAGGCCCGCCTTGGCGGTGTCGGCCCCGGCCGCCGCCGTGTCGCCGGGCTGGCCCGTCAACCGGCCCAGCACCTTGCCCGCCGCGCCCGTAACCTGTTCCGTCACTTTGTCCTGCACCTGCGACTGCACCTGGTCCACCTGCTGGTCCACCTTGGCCCGGACGCGTCCCTTGGCCGCGTCGGCCATCCCGGCGGTATCCAACTGCACCTGCGGGTCGTCCCAGCGGCCGGTCATCCCCACGGGCACCACCAGCGGGGCGCCGGAGCCGTCGAAGAGCGTGGCAGCCAGGGCGGGCGGCAGCTTGGCGCGCAGCCCGGCGGCCATTGCCTGGGGCACCGTGAGCTCGACGCCCAGGGCCACGTCGCCGGCCAGCGACTGCCAGCCACCCGCCTTCACGCCGATGCCGGCAGCCGTCAGCTTCAGGCCGTCGACGTGCAGCTTGCCGTCCTCGATGCGGAAGGGCTGCAGCCACTCGGTGATGGCCACCTGCTCCAGCTCCGGGCGGGCGAGCAGGGTGGCCAGCTTCTTCTGCAGCGGCGATCCCGCCAGCCGCGCCTGGCGGATCTCGATCTGGCCGTTCGTCGAGAGGGTGGGCAGGTCCAGGCCGAAGGTGTCGTCGAGGGCGCCCTTGAGCGTGGCCTGGCCGTCGACGAACCCGGTCACCAGGCCGCCCAGGCGCGCGAAGCGGCTCATCGCCACCGCGCGGCGGCTGAGCTCGGCGGCCTGCACGCCCGCGAGCTTCACCTTCAGGTCCATCCGGCCGTGGTCGGGATCGCTGAGGTCGACCAGGCCGTCGAGGTCGACCTTGCCGCCGTACATCGTGCCGTGGACGCCGCGCAGGTCGAGCCGGCCGCGGTCCAGGCGCACGTCGCCGGCCACGTCCTGCAGTTCCTGGCCGCGCGTGAGCACGCGCTTGAACGTGACGTCGGCCTCGCCGGTCATGAGCCCGAGCGTGACGAGGCCCTGGTTGGCGGAGGCGGCCTCCTTCTTCGCGCCGGGCGGCGCCGCGTACTGGTCGGCGTCGATGAGGCGGCCCTCGACGCGCCCCGACAGCACGGCCGGCGGGGCCACCTTCGCCTCGGGGACCAGCGCGAGGAAGTTGTCGACGGCGCCGAAGACGGTCAGGTCCGTGGTGCCCTGCCGGTACACCACTCCGTCGGCGTGCAGCTTGCGGCCCTCGAGGCGCACGGGTCCGTCGATGCGGTCGATGGCGGGCGACAGGTCGGGACCGGACATGCGCACGTCGGACAGGCGGCCCGAGCCGACGAACGACAGGCCCGTCGGCGGGTTCACCGGGCCCGTGACCGTGACGTCGGTGGCGAGCCGACCGGTGACCTGCGGCTGGTTCGCCACGGGCGGCTGCAGGGCCATCATCTCGGCCAGGTCCAGGTCGGCGCCCACCTTGAGCGCCACCTCGGGCGTGGCCAGCAGGCGCGTCATCGTGCCCGAGACCGACACGCGGCTGCGCGGCGTCGCCGCCGCGAACCTGGCCAGGTCGACAACATCGTCGTGGGCGCGCAGGTGCAGTTCAAGTCCCGACAGCGGCGTCGGCAGCGCGGGAGCCGCGACGCGACCGTCGGCCAGGTCGAACGTCACGTCGTACGCGAACGGCGGCGCCTGCCCGGCCGCCGCCGGCGCGGCAAGGCGGCCCTTCACCGTGCCGGCCACCGCCAGCGTGCCGGACGACTGCACGCCGGCGGCCTGCGGCACCAGGAACGGCGGCAGGAAGCCGAGCAGCGACGACACGGACACGGGGCCGCCCTTGAAGGCGAGGTCGGCCACGGGGTCACCCGTCGCGGGCAGGTCGACCGTGCCGCTGAGCGACACGGGCAGGTCGCCGAGCGACAGCGTCGCCTTGCTGACGGTCAGGCGCCGCGCGGCCGCCTGCCACTTCAGGTCCTTCTCGAGGGCGACCTTCAGGCCCTGGCCGAGCGTGCCCTGCGGCGTGTGGAAGCGCAGCGTGTCGGCGGTGGTGCGGCCGGCCAGCGTGACGTCGCCGCCGGTGTCCAGCGTGGCGGAGAGTTCCTCGCCGAGGCCCGCCACGGCCAGCAGCGGGGCGCCGTCGGCGCGCAGCACCTGGATCGCGGCGCCGGCAATGCGCAGGCTGCGCAGGTTGACGCGCATCGGCACGCCAGCGGCAGTCGCCTGCGCGCCCGGTTGCGCAGCCGCGTCGGCGGCCGGGACGCGCACGACCACGCGCGGACCGTCGACGACGAGGCTGGTCACCTCAACCTGCCTGCGCAGGAGCGGCGCAAGCGACAGCGACAGGCTGACCCTCTCCACGGAGGCCGAGACCAGCGGTCCCGTCCCGCCGGGGCCGACCTCGAGCCCGCGCAACTCGACGCGGGGCGGCAGCAGCGACGATTTCACCGACGCCACGGCGACCGGGCGCCCCAACGACCGGCCGAGCCGGCGCACGAGTTCGTCGCGCACCAGGCCGCCCGGCGACATCAGGAAGCCCGCACCCACCACGACGACCAGGGCCGCCAGGGGCAGCAGGACACGCTTGCGCAGGAACAACGACCGTCGGTTCATGTCACACCCTCGGCTGTCGCGTGTGGGCGCGCCGCCGGCGGCGCTAGAGCCCGTACATGTCCTTGATCTCGTCCTTGTTCTTCCCGAGAATCCCGTACTTGCGACCGACCCTCTCGAAGGCCGCCAGCCCGCGCTCGAGGTGCTCGGTCTCGTGCGCCGCCGATAGCTGCGTCCGGATCCGGGCCTGGCCCTTCGCGACCACGGGGAAGAAGAACCCCACGGCGTAGATGCCCTCGTCGTAGAGGTCGCGCGCGACGTCCTGCGCCAAGCGCGCGTTGTACAGCATCACGGGCACGATCGGGCTTTCGCCGGCCTTGATGTCCAGGCCGATCCGCTCGAGCCCGGCCCGCCAGAAGCGCGTGTTCGCCTCAAGCTTGTCGCGCCGCTCGGTCGAAGCCTGCACCAGGTCCATCACCTTCAGCGCCCCGGACACGATGACCGGGGCCACCGTGTTGGAGAACAGGTACGGCCGCGCGCGCTGCCGACACAGCTCGACGATCTCGCGGCGGCCACTGACGCAGCCCCCCGAGGCGCCGCCAAGCGCCTTGCCCAGCGTGGTCGTGATGATGTCGACGCGCCCGAGGACGCCGCAATGCTCGTGCGTGCCCCGGCCGGTCCGGCCGATGAAGCCCGAGGCGTGCGACTCGTCCACGAACACCATGGCATCGTACTTCTCGGCCAGTTCGACGATGCCGGCTAGCGGGGCCAGGTCGCCGTCCATGGAAAACACCCCGTCCGTGATCACGAGGCGGCGGCGCTTGTCCTGGTGTTCCTGAAGCTTCTCCTCCAGGTGGGACAGACTGGCGTGCTTGTAGGTGTCGCGGACGGCCGCGCACAACCGCATGCCGTCGACGATCGACGCGTGCACCAGGCGGTCGGCGATCATCACGTCCTGCTCGCCGAGGATCGCCTCGAACACGCCGGCGTTGGCGTCGAGACACGAGGGGAAAAGCAGCGTATCCTCGGTGCCAAGGAAAGATGTCAGGCGTTCCTCGAGCCGGCGATGGTTGTCCTGCGTGCCGCAGATGAAGCGCACCGACGACATCCCGTAGCCGCGGTCGGCGAGCCCCTCGCGGGCCGCCGCCACCACGTCGGGGTGGCTCGACAGGCCGAGGTAGTTGTTCGCACAGAAGTTGATGACGGTCCGCCCAGGCGCCCCGGCGGGATACTCGACCTCGATGGACGCTGCCTGCGGGCTGCGGATGTACCGCTCCTCCTTGAACAGCCCTGCTTCGCGGATCGCTTCCAGGTCGCTGTTGTAGGCGGCGCGCGCCGAATCGGAATACGCCATGGTCCCCTCCCGGGTTCAGTTGCCCTTGCGCAGGCGTTCCACGAGCGCCGCGATCCGGTTGACCGTGTCGAACGCCTCGGGGCTCGCATCGCGGTCGGGGATATTGATGCCGTACTTCTTTTCGAGGAAGCGCTTGAGCGAGACCATCGAGAACGAGTCCACGATGCCGCTGCTGATGAGCTGCGTGTCGGCGGTTATGGTCTCGCCGCCGTCGTCATCGAGATACTCGTGCGTGACGTAATCGAGGATCGCCTTCTTCAACTCGTCCATGGTCGCCTCCGGAATCGTTCGAGTGAACCGTTTTGCCTGCCGACAGGGCGAGGCAGTCCTCACGCCGTCGGCCCCTCCAGGATGGCGCTGGCCGCAGCCAGGCCGTCCAGATGCGTCAGGGAAATCCAGACTCGCGTCACGCCCAATCGCGCGGCACACTCCGCTGCGCGCCCGCCAAGCCGAGCCACGGGCTGGCCGCCCTCGGCGCTGGTGATCTCGATGTCCAACCAGAAGGTGCCGCGGTCGCCGCCCGCCGAGAGCGCCTTGACCACGGCCTCCTTGGCCGCGAACCGCGCCGCCAGGTGCACGGCCGGAGCGCGCTTGGCGCAACAATAGGCCAGTTCAGCCGGCGTGAACACGGCGGCCAGCTGCCCGGGGTCCGGCTGCTCGAGCCACTCGCGCAGCCGGACCGGGTCGCAGATGTCGATGCCCGTCCCCAGGATCACGCCAGCCCCGTCCTGTCGGGAGTCGCCACGCTAGCCGCGCTGGCCGACCCCGCTAATCACGCCGTGCTTGCGCCCAACCTTCGCGAAGGCGTCCAGGCAGCGCTGGACATGGGCGTCCGTGTGCGCGGCCGAGGCCTGGAGGCGGATGCGCGCCTTCCCCTTCGGGACGACCGGGAATCCGAAGCCGATGCAGTAGATCCCCTCGTCAAGCAGGTCGCCGGCAATTGCCTGCGAGAGCTGCGCATCGTCCTGGTGTCCGCGAAAGTGCACCGGGATGATGGCGTGCTCGCCGGCGTCGACGTCGAAGCCCAGTTCGCGCAGGCCGGCGCGCAGCCGCGCCTGATTGCGCTCCAGCCGCCGTAGGGGCTCCGGGTCCTCGCGCAGGATGCGCAGGACCTCGAGCGCGGCGCCGCAGATCATCATCGGCAGCGAGTTGCTGAACAGGTACGGGCGGCTCTTCTGGCGCAGCCACTCGATGATCTCGCGCCGGCCGCTGGTGCAGCCGCCGAGCGCGCCGCCGAGCGCCTTGCCCAGCGTGGTGGTCACGACGTCGACGCGGCCCAGGCAGTCGAAGCGCTCGGCCGTGCCGCGGCCGGTGGCCCCCACGAAGCCGGTGGCGTGGCTGTCGTCGACCATCACCAGCGCGCCGTACTTCTCGGCGAGGTCGCAGATCTCGGGCAGCTTCACCAGGTCGCCGTCCATCGAGAACACGCCGTCGGTGACGATCATGCGGAACGGCGAGGCCTGCGAGGCCTTGAGCTGCGCCTCGAGGTCGGCCATGTCCGCGTGCTGGTAGATCAGCCGCTGCGCCTTGGCCAGCCGCACGCCGTCGATGATCGAGGCGTGGTTCAGCTGGTCGGTGATGATGGTGCTGTCCTTGTCCAGCAGCGGCTCGAAGATGCCGCCGTTGGCGTCGAAGCAGGCCGCGTACAGGATGGTGTCCTCGGTGCCGAGGAACGCGCTCAACTCGCGCTCGAGCTGCTTGTGCAGCGCGGTGGTGCCGCAGATGAAGCGCACCGAGCTGAGCCCGTAGCCCCACTCGGCCAGCGTGCGCCGGGCTGCCTCGGTCACCCGCGGGTCCGAGGCCAAGCCCAGGTAGTTGTTCGCGCAGAAGTTCAGCACCGTGCGGCCGCCGACGGTCACCTCGGCGCCCTGCGGGCCCTCGAGCACCCGCTCCTCCTTGTAGAGGCCCTGCGTGCGCAGCGCGTCGAGCTCGCCCTGCAGGACCTCGCCCAGCTTCCCGTACATCCCGGCCTCCCCGGAGGTTTGCTAGCGGTAACGGCGCGCCATGTCCTCGAGCGTCACGTGCGGGACCTTGTCGGCCCAGCCGGCCTGCCCGAAGGCGATCATGCGCTCCTTGACGACCTGCGCCATGGCCTCGCGGGCGGGCTTCATGTAGTCGCGCGGGTCGAACTTCTCGGGCGTCAGCGCGAAGACCTGCCGGATGGCGCCGGTGATGGCCAGGCGGTTGTCGGTGTCGACGTTGATCTTGCGCACACCGTGCTTGATGCCCTTCTGGATCGCCTCGACCGGCACACCGTAGCTCTCCTTGAGCTTGCCGCCGTACTTGTTGATCAGGTCGACCAGCTCGCGGGGCACGCTGCTGCTGCCGTGCATCACCAGGTGGGTGTTCGGCAGGCGGCGGTGGATCTCCTCGATGACGTCCATCTTCAGGACGTCGCCGGTGGGCTTGACCGTGAACTTGTAGGCGCCGTGGCTCGTGCCGATGGCGACGGCCAGCGCGTCGCAGCCGGTGTCCGCGACGAAGCGCTCGGCCTCGGACGGGTCGGTCAGGTGGGCCAGGGCCTCGTCACCGGTCAGGCCGGCGCCGTGCCCGTCCTCGATGCCGCCGAGGCAGCCGATCTCGGCCTCGACCGTCACGCCCAGCGCGTGGGCGCGCTGCACGACCTGCCTCGTCACGTCGACGTTGTACTCGTAGGTGGCCGGCGACTTGCCGTCCTCCATCAGCGAGCCGTCCATCATCACCGAGGTGAAGCCCTGGTCGATGGCGCTGAAGCACGTGGCCGGGCTGTTGCCGTGA
>CAINDZ010000005.1 GCA_903847545.1 uncultured bacterium
GCCGCCCAGATCGCTGTCGAGTTCGCCAAGGACAACGACAAGCTGAAGATCAAGGGTGGCTTCGTCGATGGCAAGTACCTCGACCCCAGCCAGGTGGTGGCCCTGTCCAAGGTCCCGAGTCGCGAAGTGCTGCTGGCCCAGATGATGGGCAGCATCAACTCGCCGGCCCGCGGCCTGGCCGTGGCGACCAACGGCGTCGCCGCCGCGCTCTGCCGCGCCGTCGATGCGGTCGCCAAGCAGAAGGCTGCCTGAGCGAGGGTTCAAGAGGGTTCGCATTGAGAGAGATGGCCGCCCGCCCGTGGACGGAACGGCCCTGAAAAACAGACAAACGCGGAGCCCACGCTCCGATCCGCAAGGAGACCGATACACATGAGCAACCTGAGCGACAACGCCGCCAAGGTCCTGGACCTGATCTCGAGCATGACGATCCTCGAGGCCGCCGAGCTGGTCAAGGCGATGGAAGAGAAGTTCGGTGTCAGCGCCGCCGCCCCGATGGCCGTGGCCGCGCCGGCTGCCGCCGCCGCCGTCGAAGAGGTCAAGGACGAGTTCACGGTGGTCCTGACCGCCGCGGGCGACAAGAAGATCCAGGTCATCAAGGAAGTCCGGGCCATCACGGGCCTGGGCCTGAAGGAAGCCAAGGACCTGGTCGAGGGCGCTCCCGCCACCGTCAAGGACGGCGTGAACAAGGCCGAGGCCGAGAAGCTGAAGGCCCAGCTGGAAGAAGCCGGCGCGATCATCGACCTGAAGTAAGGCGTGGTCATGCGGGGGCGGTCCCTCCCGGGATCGCCCCCTGCGGCCCCTGGCCGGCGGGTGTCCATGGACACGGCGCCGGACCCGGGCACCGCTGAGGGAGCGAGGCGCCGGCCGTCGTCCGGCAGGCGCAGGCGGCGACAGTCAAACGGCAGCCCGGGGTCGAATGCCCGGGGAGGTGCCGTTCCTTCTTCCGAGGAAGTGGTCCTGTGAGAAAACCCTCCGTCGACAAGTTCACCGGACGCGTCAACTACTCGAAGATCCTGCACGACGAATCGATGCCCAACCTGCTGGCCGTTCAGCTGGACTCGTACACCGAGTTCCTGCAGATCGGGACCAAGCCGGAAGAGCGCGACATGCGCGGCATCGAGGGCGTCTTCCAGACGATCTTCCCGATCGAGAGCACGCGCGGCAACCTGATCATGGAGTACATCAGCTTCAAGACGGGCGAGCCGAAATACGGGATCGACGAGTGCCAGGAGCGCGGCCTGACGTTCAGCGTGCCGCTGAAGGTCAAGCTGCGGCTGGTCGTCAAGGAGGAGACCGAGGGCGCGAGCGCGGGCGAGATGATGATCCGCGACATCCAGGAGCAGGAAGTCTACTTGGGCGAGCTCCCGATGATCACGGACAAGGGCACGTTCCTCATCAACGGCGCGGAGCGCGTGATCGTCTCGCAGCTGCACCGCTCGCCGGGCGTGTTCTTCAGCGACGAGACGCACCCGAACGGCCGCCGGCTGTTCCGGGCGCGCATCATCCCCTATCGCGGGTCGTGGGTCGAGTTCACCACCGACATCAACAACCTGCTGTACGTGCACATCGACCGCAAGCGCAAGCAGCCGGCCACCATGCTGCTGCGCGCGCTGGGCTTCCACACGAACGAGGAGATCATCGCCCTCTTCCACGAGGTCGAGTCGATCAAGATCACGAAGCCCGGCACCAAGAAGTACCAGGAGCTCGAGGAGGGCCTCGAGGGCCGCATCCTCGCCTGCGACCTGACGCGCGACGGCGAGAGCGAGCCGTTCGCCAAGGCCGGCGCGATCATCGACGCGCTGCTGCGCGAGACGATCCTGACCAGCGGCGTCAAGGAGATCAAGCTGGTCGCCGCCGGCGAGGTCACGCTGAACGAGCCCAGCCTCATCCTGAACACGCTGCGCAAGGACCCCAGCCGCACCCAGGACGAGGCGCTGCGGCGGTTCTACTCCCTGCTGCGCCCGGGCGATCCCCCGAACGAGGAGGTCGCCAAGGCCCTGTTCGAGCGCCTGTTCTTCAACGAGAAGCGCTACGACCTGGCCGAGGTGGGCCGCTACAAGATGAACCGGCGCCTGGCGCTGGACGTGGACCCGAAGTGCACGACGCTGACGCCCGCGGACTTCCTGGCGATCACCCACGAGATGATCGGCCTGTTCCTGGGCAAGCGCGAGATCGACGACATCGACCACTTCGGCAACCGCCGCATCCGCTCGGTGGGCGAGCTGCTGGCCAACCAGTTCTCGGTGGGCCTCAGCCGCATGGCACGCATCATCAAGGAGCGCATGAACCTGGCGGACAAGGACAAGCCGCTCAGCCCGGCCGACCTTGTCAACGCGCGCACGGTCTCGGCGGTCATCCAGTCGTTCTTCGGCAGCAGCCAGCTGAGCCAGTTCATGGACCAGACGAACCCGCTCAGCGAGCTGACGCACAAGCGCCGCCTGTCGGCGCTCGGGCCCGGCGGCCTGCACCGTGACCGCGCGGGCTTCGAGGTCCGCGACGTGCACTACACGCACTACGGCCGCATGTGCCCCGTCGAGACGCCGGAAGGCCCGAACATCGGCCTGATCGCGTCGCTGGCGACGCACGCGCGCATCAACAGCTTCGGCTTCATCGAGTCGCCGTACCGGCGCGTCGACAAGGGCCTCGTCACGCACACGACGGAGTACCTGACGGCCGACCAGGAGGACGCGGTCACGATCGCGCAGGCGAACGCGGACGTCGACGACAAGGGCCGCTTCATGGCGCCGCGCGTGCTGGCCCGCTTCCGGGGCGAGTACCCGATGTCGAAGCCCGAGGAACTGGACTTCATGGACGTGTCGCCGAAGCAGATCGTCTCGGCGGCCGCCTCGCTGATCCCGTTCCTCGAGCACGACGACGCCAACCGCGCGCTGATGGGCTGCAACATGCAGCGCCAGGCCGTGCCTCTGCTGCGGACGGACGCGCCGATCGTCGGCACGGGCATGGAGAAGAAGGTCGCCATCGACTCGGGCGCCGTCGTGGTGGCCGAATCCGCGGGCGTGGTCGAGGCCGCGACGGCCGAGTCCGTCGTCATCAAGTACGACGACCCGGACCAGGTGCGGTCGGGCAGCTTCTTCGACGCCAACGGCGTGGTGGAGTACAAGCTGCGCAAGTTCCGCCGCTCGAACCAGGACACGTGCTACAACCAGAAGCCGCTGGTGCGGCCGGGCGACCGCGTGGTCGCCGGGCAGCCCATCGCCGACGGCCCGAGCACGGACGAGGGCGAGCTGGCCCTGGGCCGCAACCTGATGGTCGCGTTCATGCCCTGGGGCGGGTACAACTTCGAGGACGCCATCCTGATCTCCGAGCGCGCGGTGAAGGAGGACCTGTTCACCTCGCTGCACATCGAGGAGTTCGAACTGCAGGTCCGGGACACCAAGCGCGGCGTCGAGGAAGTCACGCGCGAGATCCCGAACGTGGGCGAGGAGGCGCTGAAGAACCTCGACGAGGACGGCGTCATCTACCCCGGCGCGCGCGTGCGGCCGGGCGACATCATGGTCGGCAAGGTCACGCCCAAGGGCGAGACCGAGCTGAGCCCGGAAGAGAAGCTGCTGCGGGCCATCTTCGGCGAGAAGGCCGGCGACGTGAAGGACGCCTCGCTGAAGGCGCCCCCGGGCATGGACGGCATCGTGGTCGACGTGAGCGTGTTCAGCCGCCAGGACCGCAACAGCCGTTCGAAGAAGGAAGAGAAGCGGCAGATGGACGCCCTGCGGCGCCGTCGGGACCGCGACCGCGGCAAGGTCAACGCCGTGGCCGAGGAGCGCCTGCGCGAGCTGTTCAACGGCGAGCTGGCCCACCACATCATCGACGCCAACACGGGCGAGGTGCTGGTCAAGTCGGGCCGCAAGCTGACGCAGCAGGTGATCGAGGAACTGGACCTGGCGGCGATCCACTGGGGCCTGCCGCTGGTCAAGGACGAGAAGCAGGATGCCCGCATCCGGTCGGTCTTCGAGGCGGCGGCGCGCGAGCGCGAGCGCATCGAGGTCGAATACGAGAAGAACGTCGAGCGCGCGCTGCGCGGCGACGAGCTGCCGCCGGGCGTGGTCAAGCTGGTCAAGGTGTACGTCGCCCGTAAGCGCAAGCTGTCGGTCGGCGACAAGATGGCCGGCCGCCACGGCAACAAGGGCGTCGTGTCGAAGATCATGGCCGAGGAGGACATGCCCTACCTGGCGGACGGCACGCCGGTGGACATCGTCCTGAACCCGCTCGGCGTGCCGAGCCGAATGAACCTCGGGCAGATCCTGGAGACCCACCTGGGCTACGCCGCGTTCGCCAAGGGCGTGCGCACGATGACCCCGGTGTTCGACGGGGCCTCGATCGACGAGATCAAGGCCGGCCTGGTCGAGGAAGGCCTCGACCCGAGCGGCAAGAGCACGCTCTACGATGGTCGCACGGGCGAGCGGTTCGACAAGCAGGTGACGGTCGGGATCATGTACATCCTGAAGCTGCACCACCTGGTCGAGGAGAAGATCCACGCCCGGTCGATCGGGCCGTACAGCCTGGTCACCCAGCAGCCGCTGGGCGGCAAGGCCCAGTTCGGCGGCCAGCGTTTCGGTGAGATGGAAGTCTGGGCCCTGGAGGCCTACGGCGCGGCGAACTGCCTGCAGGAGATGCTGACGGTCAAGTCCGACGACGTGACCGGTCGCTCGCGCATCTACGAGGCGATCGTCAAGGGCGAGAACCCGCCCGAGCCGGGCATCCCCGAGTCGTTCAACGTGCTGATGCGGGAAATGCAAAGCCTGTGTCTGGACGTGACGCTCGAGGACGCCCTCTAGAGGACGCGCTCTTGGAGCTGCTGTCGGGACGGCGCCCCCCGCCGGGGCGCCGCCGCGAGCCCGAATCGTAAGGTCCTGATCCGGTCGTCCCCGCGGGCGCCCAGGAGGAAGATACATGCTCGGCCAGGCTTTCCGCGAAGAGTCCCGCAAGAGTGTCGACTGCAACGCCATCAAGATCCAGCTGGCCTCGCCGGACAAGATCCGCGAGTGGAGCTATGGCGAGGTCACCAAGCCGGAGACCATCAACTACCGCACGTTCAAGCCCGAGAAGGACGGCTTGTTCTGCGAGCGCATCTTCGGTCCCGTGAAGGACTGGGAATGCAATTGCGGCAAGTACAAGCGCATCCGCTTCCGCGGCATGGTGTGCGACAAGTGCGGCGTCGAGGTCACGCAGAGCAAGGTGCGTCGCGAGCGGCTGGGCCACATCGAACTGGCCGTGCCCATCGCCCACATCTGGTTCTTCAAGGGCCTGCCCAGCCGCATCGGCCAGCTGCTGTCGATGAAGGTCAAGGACCTCGAGCGGATCCTGTACTACGAGTCGAGCGTCGTCATCAACCCGGGCAACACCGAGTTGCAGATCGGCGACGTGCTGAGCGACGAGGAATGGTGGGAGCTGAAGGAAGAGCATCCCGACTGGAACTGCACGATGGAGACCGGCGCCGAGGCCGTGCGCAAGCTGCTGGCCGGGCCGAACCTCGAGGAGCTGAACCGCCAGCTCCGCGCCGAGGTCAAGACCGAGTCGTCCGTGCAGCGCAAGAAGTCGATGCTCAAGCGCCTGAAGATCATCGACGCGTTCATCCAGAGCGAGAACAAGCCCGAGTGGATGATCCTCGACTGCATCCCGGTGCTGCCGCCCGACCTGCGCCCGCTGGTGCCCCTGGACGGCGGCCGGTTCGCCACGTCGGACCTCAATGACCTGTACCGTCGCGTCATCAACCGCAACAACCGGTTGAAGAAGCTGATCGAGATCAAGGCGCCGGGCGTCATCCTGCGCAACGAGAAGCGCATGCTGCAGGAGGCCGTCGACGCGCTGTTCGACAACGGCCGCCGCTCGCGCGCGGTCAAGGGCCAGGGCAACCGGCCCCTGAAGTCGCTCAGCGACATGATCAAGGGCAAGAAGGGCCGCTTCCGGCAGAACCTGCTGGGCAAGCGCGTCGACTACTCGGGCCGTTCGGTCATCGTGGTCGGTCCCGAGCTGAAGCTGTACCAGTGCGGCCTGCCCAAGAGCATGGCCCTGGAGCTGTTCAAGCCCTTCATCATCCGCATGCTCGAGGAGAAGGGCTACGTCCAGACCGTCAAGAGCGCCAAGAAGCTCGTCGAGCAGGAGCGCCCCGAGGTCTGGGACATCCTCGAGGAGATCATCAAGGACCACCCGGTGCTGCTGAACCGCGCCCCGACCCTGCACCGCCTGGGCATCCAGGCCTTCGAGCCGGTGCTGATCGAGGGCAAGGCCATCCGCATCCACCCGCTGGTCTGCACGGCGTTCAACGCCGACTTCGACGGCGACCAGATGGCCGTGCACGTGCCCCTGGGCTACGAGGCCCAGCTCGAGGCCCGGCTGCTGATGCTGTCGCCGCTGAACATCCTGTCCCCGGCCAGCGGCGAGCCCGTGGCCTCCCCGAGCCAGGACATGGTGCTCGGCTGCTACTACCTGACCCTGTCGCGCCCCGGCGCCAAGGGCGAGGGCAAGCTGTTCGCCGACGTGGCGGACGTCCATGCGGCCTACAACGCCGGCCTGATCGACAAGCACGCGCTGGTGAAGATCCGCTTCGGCGGCAAGCGCGGGACGCTCGAGACCACGATCGGCCGCGTGATGTTCAACGAGATCCTGCCCCCGCAGCTGGACTTCGTGAACAAGCCGGTCAACAAGAAGGACCTGGCCAGGATCGTGGGCGAGGTGCACGCCAAGCTGGGCACCACGGCCTGCATGAACTTCCTGGACGACCTCAAGGGCCTGGGCTTCTACCACGCCACCGAGGGCGGCATCTCGATCGGCATCGACGACATCATCATCCCGCCCGAGAAGGGCGAGATCATCGCGGCGGCGCAGAAGGTCGTCGACGGCTACGTCCGCGACCACCGCGACGGCGTGATCACGAACCGCGAGCGCTACAACAAGGTGATCGACAAGTGGACGCAGGTGACCAACGAGGTCCGCGACCGCATGTTCGAGCACCTGAGCACCGACGACCAGGGCTTCAACGCGGTGTACATGATGAACGCGTCGGGTGCCCGAGGCTCGGCCGACCAGATCAAGCAGCTGGCCGGCATGCGCGGACTGATGGCCAAGCCGCAGAAGAAGATCACCGGTGGTTTCGGTGAAATCATCGAGCAGCCCATCATCGCGAACTTCCGCGAGGGCTTGACGATGCTCGAGTACTTCATCTCGACGCACGGCGCCCGCAAGGGTCTGGCCGACACGGCGCTCAAGACCGCCGACGCCGGCTACCTGACGCGGCGCCTGGTCGACGTGGCGCAGGACATCGTCGTCACTGAGCCGGACTGCGGCACGCTGCGCGGCGTGGAGATCTCGGCGCTGAAGGAAGGCGAGAAGACGATCGAGGGCCTGGCCGAGCGCATCGTCGGCCGCACCGCCGCCGAGGACATCATCGACGGCGCGGGCGCCCTGATCTGCGAGGCGGGCTCGGTCATCAACCGCGAGCTGGCCAACCTGATCGAGGAGTCGGGCATCCAGAGCGTGCTGATGCGGTCGGTGCTCTCGTGCGAGAGCCGCCACGGCATCTGCGCCCTGTGCTACGGCTACAACCTGTCCGAGCACAAGCTGGTGGACATCGGCGAGCCGGTCGGCGTCATCGCGGCGCAGTCCATCGGCGAGCCCGGCACGCAGCTGACCCTGCGGACGTTCCACATCGGCGGCACGGCCAGCCGCATCGTCGAGCAGACGGTCAAGCAGGCCGCGGCCAACGGCAAGATCGTCTTCAACGAAGAGGTCACGCTGGTCAAGAACGACGCCGGCGAGCATATCTCGATCGGCCGCAAGGGCGAGATCTCGCTGGTGCTCGACTCGGGCATCACGCGCAGCCAGATGACCGTGCCCTACGGCGCGGTGGTGCGCGTGAAGAACGGCGACAAGGTCAAGGTCGGCGACGCCATCTTCGAGTGGGACCCGTTCGCGGACTTCATCCTGTCCGAGAACCCGGGTATCGTCTCGTACAGCGGTATCGTCGAGGGCCTGACGCTCAGCGTCGACCTGGACGAGAAGACCCGCATGAAGCAGCCGGTCATCGTCGAGAGCGCGGACAAGAGCGTGCACCCGGCGATCCAGGTCATGCACCCGAAGACGGGCAAGAAGCTGGCCGAGTACATCCTGCCGACGGGCGCCTTCCTGCTGGTGCAGGACGGCGAGACGGTGGGCTCGGGCACGCAGCTGGCCAAGATCCCCCGCGAAGTCTCGCAGTCGGGCGACATCACGGGCGGCCTGCCGCGCGTGGCCGAGCTGTTCGAGGCCCGCAAGCCGCGCGACTGCGCGACGGTGACCGAGATCGACGGCATCGTCGAGTTCCGCGGCACCACGCGCGGCCAGCGCAAGATCGCCGTCGTCGGCGAGCACAAGGTCGAGAAGGAATACACCATCCCGCACGGCCGCCACGTGCGCACGTACGAGGGCGAGCATGTGCTGGCGGGTGACCGCCTGACCGAGGGCCCGATCAACCCGATGGACATCCTGGCCATCAAGGGCGTCGCCGAGGTGCAGAAGTACCTGGTCAACGCCGTGCAGGAGGTCTACCGGCTGCAGGGCGTGAAGATCAACGACAAGCACATCGAGATCATCGTCTCGCGGATGCTGCGCAAGGTCCTCATCCTGAACCCGGGCGACTCGCCGTTCCTCGAGGACGAGCAGGTCTCCAAGCAGGACGTCGAGATCTTCAACAAGGCGACCGTGAAGAAGAACCTCGAGCTGCGCGCCAAGGGCGAGCCCGAGCTGGAGCAGGTCGTCTTCGAGCCGCTCCTGCTGGGCATCACCAAGGCCAGCCTGACGACCGACTCCTTCATCAGCGCGGCCTCCTTCCAGGAGACCACCCGCGTGCTGACCGACGCGGCGACGCGCGGCAAGCGCGACGAGCTGCGCAGCCTGAAGGAGAACGTCATCATGGGTCACCTGATCTCGGCGGGCACCGGCCTGAACGACTTCAAGTGGCTCGCGGTGCAGGAGCCGGCGGACGAGGACGACCGGATCATCCGGGGCATCCACGACCACGAGCTGGCCCAGGCGGCCGCGGCCGAGCTGGCGGCGCAGATGGAAGCCGAGATGGAGGCCGGGGCGGGCGAGTAGCCGCACCGACCGCCTGCGCTTCGCGCGAACGGGAAGCCGCCACCTACGTGGCGGCTTCCTGCTTTCGGGGCGATCCGCTCCGGCTTCGAACACGGGCCGCGCGCGGACGTCGCTGGACCGGGGCGCGCGCGCCGTATACCATCGACCGCTCACGGTTCCGCGCGCATCACTAACGGGAGAAGCGCCGCCTGATGAACGCCGCCCGCACCAACACCCTGCCCGGCCGCTGGTTCGTCGCCGGGGACCTCAACGGGTTCTTCGGCCTGATGTTCGACAACCTCTCGGTGCTGTCGTTCCTGGCCGGCATCCTCATCTTCGCGTTCGGCTTCC
>CAINDZ010000006.1 GCA_903847545.1 uncultured bacterium
CACAGATGGCGTTCCCCAGTTCAGGGCCCCCAATCAGCCCCTGTTGACCGCCAGCCCGAACCGCCAAGAATATTGCCGATACCCGACGCATCGACGAGAGAACCGACCGTGCCCGCGACCGTCTCGGCAATATTCTTGGCCGTGCTGGGCGGGCGCCGCGCCGCCGGCGCGCCGCTGGTGAAGGTGTGCGGCATCACCTGCGCCGAGGACGCCGTGCAGGCCGCCGCCGCGGGCGCCGACCTGCTGGGGCTGGTCTTTGCCGGGAGCCCGCGACAGGTGGACCTGGCACAGGCGGCGACGATCCGCGCCGCGGTGCCCGCCGCCCGCCTGGTCGGCGTCTTCCGCGACCACGCGCCCGGCGACGTGCTCGCGGCCGTGCAGGCGGCGGACCTGGACCTGGTGCAGCTGCACGGCGGCGAGTCGCCGGCGTACGGCGCCGAGGTGGCCGCCGCGACGGGCGTGCCGGTGGTGCGCGCGCTGGCCCCCGCGGCCGTCGACGACGGCACGCCGGAGCGCCACCCCGAGGCGGCATACTTCCTGGTGGACCCGCCGAAGGGCGCGCCGGCAGCCGCCGCGCGCGGCGACGTGCTGGCGGCTGCGCAGTGCCTGGCGAGCGCGGGCGCCCGCGTGCTGGTGGCCGGCGGCCTGGGACCCGACGACGTCGCCGGCGTGATCGCCGAGTGCCACCCGTTCGGCGTCGACGCCTGCAGCGCCCTCGAGATCGCGCCGGGCCGCAAGGACCCCCGGCTGGTGACCAGCTTCCTGCGAAAGGCCGGACGATGACCATGCCTGCCGCGAACGCCGCGCCCGGCCGCTTCGGGCCCTACGGCGGCCAGTACGTGCCCGAGACGCTGATGCCCTGCCTGCGCGAGCTGGAAGCCGTGTGGCTGGCGGCGCGCGCCGACCCGGCCTTCCTGGCCGAGCTGGCCGCGCTGCAGGCCGACTACAGCGGCCGCCCGACGCCGCTGTACCGCGCGCGCCGCTTCGAGGCCGCGTGCGGCGCGCGCGCGCGCGTGTGGCTCAAGCGCGAGGACCTCAACCACACCGGCGCGCACAAGATCAACAACTGCCTGGGCCAGGTGCTGCTGGCGCAGCGGATGGGCAAGGCGCGCCTGATCGCCGAGACGGGCGCGGGCCAGCACGGCGTGGCCACCGCGACGGTGGCGGCGCTCGCGGGCCTGCGCTGCACGGTCTACATGGGCGAGGTCGACATGCGGCGCCAGGAGCCGAACGTGCGCCGCATGCGCCTGCTGGGCGCCGAGGTGGTGCCGGTGCTGTCGGGCGCGCGCACGCTGAAGGACGCGACCAGCGAGGCGATCCGCGACTGGGTGACCAACGTCGCCGACAGCCACTACATCATCGGCTCGACGGTGGGCCCCCATCCCTACCCCACCATGGTGCGCGACTTCCAGGCCGTCATCGGCATCGAGGCGCGCCGCCAGGTGCTGGAGAAGGAAGGCCGGCTGCCCGACGCGGCCATCGCCTGTGTGGGCGGCGGCAGCAACGCGGCGGGGCTGTTCGCGGGCTTCGTCGACGACCCGGTCGCGCTGTACGGCGTCGAGGCCGGCGGCGGCGCGCAGGGACACTCGGCGGCGCTGGCGCTGGGCTCGCCCGGTGTGCTGCACGGCTCGCTCAGCTACCTGCTGCAGGACGAGCACGGCCAGGTCGTGCCGGCGCACTCCATCGCCGCGGGCCTGGACTACCCGGGCGTGGGCCCCGAGCACAGCTTCCTGAAGGACACCGGCCGCGTCACCTACGACAAGGTGGACGACGACGAGGCGCTGGCCGCGTTCGGCGACCTGTGCCGCCTCGAGGGGATCATCCCGGCGCTCGAGTCGAGCCACGCGCTGGCCTTCTGCCGCCGCCTGCTGGGCGACGAGGCGGCGTGTGCGAAGCTGGTCGCCACGCGCGCCGCCGGGCCGGACGCCGGCCCGCTGGTGGTCGTGGTCAACCTCTCGGGGCGCGGCGACAAGGACATGCACGGCGATGCCGGCGACCAAGCGAACGGAGGCGCCCATGGGCAGGCTCGGTGAGTTGACGCACGCCCTGCGCGCCGCGGGCGCGCGCCCGGTGGTGCCCTTCGTGACGGCGGGATTCCCCGATGACGCGGCCTGCCGCGGCGCGCTGCGCGGCGCGCGCGAAGCCGGCTGCCGACTGGTCGAGATCGGCGTGCCGTTCAGCGACCCCGTCGCCGACGGCCCCGTCATCCAGGCCGCGTCGCAGCGCGCGCTGCTGCAGGGCATGACGCCTGCGCGCGCGCTGGACCTGGCCGCGTGGGCCCGCCGCGAGCTGGACCTGACCGTGGTCCTGATGGGCTACCTGAACCCCGTGCTGCGCATGGGCGGCGAGCGCTTCGCCGACGCCTGCGCCGCGGCGGGCGTGGCGGGACTGATCGTGCCCGACCTGCCGGTGGACGAGGCGGCCGGCCTGCGCGCGCCGCTGCGGGCGGCGGGCGTGGACCTGGTCTCGCTGGTGGCGCCCACGACGGACGCCGCCCGGCTGCGGCTGCACGCCGCGCACGCGGCGGGCTTCCTCTACCTGGTCTCGACCACGGGCGTGACGGGCACGGGCGCCGGCGCGGGCGACGACCTCGAGGCCTACGTGGCGCGCGTCCGCGCCGCCTGCGCGCTGCCGCTGTACGTCGGCTTCGGCGTGGGCACCGCCGCGCAGGCCGCGCGCGTGGCGCGCTGCGCGGACGGGGCCATCGTAGGCAGCGCCCTGCTGCGCAGGCTGGAAGGCATCGACGACGAGGCGGCCGCGCGTACGGCCACCGCCTCCTTCATCGGGGAACTGGCAGCCGCCATGGCGGCGGCCGGCGACGCAGCCGGGAAAGGCGACCGCTCATGATCATCGTGATGAGGGAAAACGCGACGCTGCAGGAACTGAGCGGCGTCATCCGCGAGCTGGAGGCGCGCGGCCTGCGCCCGCGACCGTCGCACGGCAACAGCCGCACCGTGGTCGGCGTCATGGAGGCCGGCGCCGCCCAGCTGGAGGGCGTGGCCTCGCTGCCCGGCGTCGAGCAGGTCTCGACGATGTCGACCAGCTTCAAGATGGTCAGCCGCGACTTCCGCGCCGAGCCCACGGTGATCAACCTGGGCGGCGCGCAGGTGGGCGGGCGCAACTTCGTGGTGATGGCCGGCCCCTGCGCGGTGGAATCGACGGGGCAGCTGCTGGCCTGCGCCCGCCAGGTGAAGGCCTGCGGCGGCAGCGCGCTGCGCGGCGGCGCCTACAAGCCGCGCACGTCGCCGTACAGCTTCCAGGGCCTGGGCGAGGAAGGCCTGAAGATCCTGGCCGCCGCGCGCGAGGAAACCGGGCTGCCGATCGTGACCGAGGTGGTCTCGCCCGACGCGGTGCCCGTCGTGGCGCGCTACGCCGACGTGATGCAGATCGGCGCGCGCAACATGCAGAACTACGCGCTGCTGGAGGCCGTGGGCCGCGAGCGCAAGCCGGTGCTGCTGAAGCGCGGGCTGATGTCGACCATCGAGGAGCTGCTGCTGGCGGCCGAGTACCTGCTGTCGAACGGCAACCACCAGGTGATGTTGTGCGAGCGCGGCATCCGCACGTTCGAGCGCGCGACGCGCAACACGCTCGACCTGTCGGCGGTGCCGGTGATCAAGCAGCTGAGCCACCTGCCGGTGATCGTCGACCCGAGCCACGGCGTGGGACACAGCGCGTACGTGGAGTCGATGTGCCGCGCGGCAGCGGCCGCCGGCGCCGACGGCATCATCGTCGAGATGCACCCCGAGCCCGCCAAGGCCGTCTCGGACGGGCAGCAGAGCCTGGACTTCGGCGCCTTCGCCCGCATGATGGACGCCGTGCGCCCGGTGGCCGCGGCGGTGGGCCGCCCGCTGCCCGACGCCGACCGGCCCGCCTGAACACGCAGAAGCCGCCGGCGGTGGACCAGGGTCGACCGCCGGCGGCCTGTCTGTGTCGCGACGTCGGCCCTCCCAGTCCTTCACCGCGACTGTATCAACTTGCAAGCGGCCTGCCAGTGCGGGCCCTCGCGCCGCCGGGTACCGTACCGGCGCCTCAAGTGGCCGCCGACTTGGCATTTAGCGCGGTCTTCACAAGCATCCGCGACGTCCCGTGCCCGCGCAGCGTGTCCCACCGTCCCACCCGCGTGCGTGGACGCCAGCAAGGACGACTTCCGCCAATCCATGGATCGACAAGTGGATACGACCGCGTCGGCGCGTGGGACACCGGGCGGGACACGGGACACTCGGGCGGCGGGTCAGGGCACCGGGACAAGGGCGGGCGCAGGCAGCGGCGCGGGGCGGCCGCCGGCCGGCAGCGACTTCACGAACACGGCGACCACCTCGGGGTCGAAGCGCTCGCCGGCATCGGCCAGCAGGTGGGTGACGGCCTGCTCGGGCGTGGACGGGGCCCGCAACGCGTCGCCG
>CAINDZ010000007.1 GCA_903847545.1 uncultured bacterium
AGCAGGTACAGGGCCAGCACCGGGTTCGCCTGGATCTGCAGGCGCGACTCGTGCGTGACCACGGCGATGCGCTGGATGAGCCGCTCGATGCGGTTGCTCATCGTCTCCATCGACAGGACCTTGCCGGTGCCCGTGCAGTAGGGGCAGTCGTCCGACAGCTGCGACAGCAGCGACGGCCGCACGCGCTGGCGGCTCATCTCGACCAGGCCCAGGCCGCTGACCTGGAACACCTTGTGGCGGGCCCGGTCGCGGTGCAGGTGCGTGCGGAGCTCGTTGAAGACGCGCTTCTTGTTGCTCTCGCTCTCCATGTCGATGAAGTCGATGACGATGATGCCGCCGACGTCGCGCAGGCGCAGCTGCCGGGCCACCTCGCGGGCGGCCAGCATGTTCGTCTGCAGGATCGTGTCTTCCTGGTTCCGCTTGCCGACGAAGCGGCCCGTGTTCACGTCGATCGAGACCAGCGCCTCGGTCTGCTCGATGATCAGGTAGCCGCCCTTCTTCATCCAGACGCGCTTGTCGAGCGTGTTCTTGATCTCGGTCTCGATCTCGAACTGGTCGAAGATGGGCAGGTCGCCCTTGTACTCCTCGATGCGGCCCCGCAGCTCGGGCGCGAACATCTTCACGTAGTTGACCAGGCGGACGAAGTCGTCGTGGTCGTCGATGACCAGGCGCGCCGTGTCCTCCTTGAAGATGTCGCGGATCAGGGCCACGACCATCCCCACGTCCTCGTGGACGAGGGCCGGCGCCTGCACTTCCTGGCCGGAGCGGTAGAGCTTGTCGAACAGGCCGCTAAGGTAGTCGACGTCCTGCTTGATGCCGTCCTCGGTGACGGCGGTGGCGGCGGTGCGGATGATGAACGCGCCCTCGGCCGGGCGGTGGGCCTGCAGCATCTGCTTGAGGCGGACGCGCTCGCGGCGATCCTCGATCTTGCGCGAGACGCCGATGTGGCGGCCCTTCGGCATCATCACCAGGTAGCGGCCGGGCAGGCTGATGTCGGCCGTCAGGCGCGGGCCCTTGGTGCTGATGGGTTCCTTGGTGACCTGGACGAGGATCTGGTCGCCGACCTTGAGCACGTTGCCGATGTCCGGCACGTGGCGCTGGCGACGGCGTCCCGGGGGGCCGCTGCGGCGGTCGCCCTGGGACGGGGCCGCGGACTCGGGTCCCTCCTCCTCGCTGTCGTCATGCTCGAGGTCGGAGGCGTGCAGGAACCCGGCGCGCTCGAGACCGATGTCGACGAACGCCGCCTGGAGGCCCGGCTTGACCGAGGTGACCTTGCCCTTGTAGACATTGCCCACGATGCGCTTGGCATCGGCGCTCTCGACCAGCAGTTCCACGAGCTCGCCATCTTCGAGCATGGCGATGCGGATCTCGTGGGGGGACGAGTTGATGATGATTTCTTTGCGCATAGAACCCGCCCGCGTCGGGACGGGGCGCGATCACGTATTGAAGTGGCGCCCCATCCAGAACCGAAGGCCGGTCTCACCTACTTCCTCGAGGGGCGACAACCAGCGCCCGTCACGGTGGAGGCCCGAGTACCCCGTCCGGGTCACGACGCACAGCCCGGGCTCGGGCAGCGCCTGACCGAACAGGCAGGCCAGGAATTCGTGCACGGGCAGCCCGGCGCCGGTCTCGCTGCGCACGAGGCTGAGGCGCAGCACCGGTCCCTGGTCCTGTCCGCCCACCCACGCCAATCCCAGGCCACCTTCGGGCACCAGGGCGCGGGCGTCGATCTGAATGTCACCCTTGGGACGCTTGCGCACGACCAACCGGCTCGGGCTGGCCAGGAACGCGTCCACGGCGGCGGCGGCCTGGTCGGCCGTCGGCCCGCCCTCCTGGGCGCCGGGCAACCTCACCCGGTAGTCGAACCTTGAAACCGCCTGGTCGATGGATGGCGGTGTCTGGGCCCCGACCGCCACGGCGCGCCCGAAACAAAGTCCCGGCGGCAACTCGCGGTTCAGGCGCTCGGTCCAGCCGGGCACCTGGTGGTCGAAGGCAATGTCAAGGCACTCGCGCTCGCCGGCGACCCCAACTGGCAGCGGGGGACCGAACTTGAGCAACGGATGGGGATGATAGCCCCTGCTGTGGGCCACTGGCAAGCCCGACCTTCGCAGGGCCAGATGCAGCTGCCGCTGGACGTCCAGGTGCCCCAGGAAGACCACGTCGCCGGTCTTGGCGTACTGGACCCGGTACCAGCACTTGGCGGCCGCCTGCTGCCGCCAGCCCACCCAGCGGACGTCCTCCTGCCCCGGGCGCCCCGGGTCGGCGTTGCGGGGGTCGAAAACGGGCTCCGCCGGTCCCGGATCGGCCGGCAGGGGCGGCGGGGTGAGCTTCGGGATGGGGTCGTCGGCCAGCCGGGTGGTCCCCCGCCCGTGCGAGGGGATGGCCGGTCCCCGCCGGGCCGGGGCCCCCTGCAGGGCCTCGAGCTGGGCGAAAATGTGCTGGATGTCCCCGTCGCAGGACGTGCAGTCGTAGCAGGGCCCCTCCAGCCGGCAGTCGGCCAGGACCCGGGCCTGCAGCGCCCGGCGCCAGTCCCGGCGCAGGAAGTCCCTGTCGATCCCGACGTCGACCGAGTCCCAGGGCAGCGGCGC
>CAINDZ010000008.1 GCA_903847545.1 uncultured bacterium
AGCTGGCTGTCGGTGCCGTTGTTCAGCGAGTTGATGGAGACGTGACCGACGCCATAGAACGTCCAGTTCGCGTCACCGGCGTTGGCGGCGCCCGCCACGAGCAGCGTCAGGGCCGACAGGGTAAGCAGCATCTTCTTGAACAATTTGGACCTCCTTGAATCCACTGGGGTTCTTCCGGGCAGCGAGGCCCCGGAACATCGACCAACCCCCGATCAAGCGGGGACTGTCGAAAATCAACCTGGCCGACCCCAATGCCGACCCGGCGATGTCTGGCCACCCCGTGGTGGCAACTCTCCGTGATTCCAGCCGTGCAGTGCTGTCCTCGGTGCGAATCCCGGCTCGATCACGCAGAATGATCCTTCAGCACAGCGTTTTTCGCCGGGCTCAGGGATCGCTTCCGATACGAGCTTTCGTCTGCATCTGCCTCGCGCCGGTCGCCACGCGTCCCCGCGAGGGGTCGCCGAGCACCGGATCGCTCGAGTCCAGTCACCGGGCACGACCTGTGCCCGCGCGCATTCTTGGCGATCCTCCGAAATCCTGTCAACAGGTTATTTGACAGAGCGCTTCCGGAAGATCACCGCGCCGGACGATGCACTGCCGGGTAAGATGACGGCGGGCATGGGGGGGATCAACATTTTTTTTCGGTGCATGCGGTGCCGCTGGTCGCGTGGTCCGTCCGTGTGATGCCATCGGCCAGGCCAGGCCCACATCCTGATCGTCGTGCGCCACGCGGCCCGCTTTCGTCGCCGTGCCACCACTTTTGTATCATGGGTTCAAAAAAACATCGTCAGCGTATTCGTGTTTTGCAAAACGAGTGAATAATTGCCGTTCTGCGGTGTGGGCAAACGCAAGGGCCCAGGTGCAACCCGGGCCCTTGTGCATGGATGCCGCCGTGACGGCGCCGGTCAGTCGTGCGTCAGCTTGCGGTACTTGATGCGGTGGGGCTGGTCCGCGTCGACGCCCAGGCGCTTGCGGCGGTCCTCCTCGTACTCCGAGTAGCTGCCCTCGTACCAGACCACGTTGCTGTCGCCCTCGAAGGCCAGGGTGTGCGTGCAGATGCGGTCCAGGAACCATCGGTCGTGGCTGACCACGACCAGGCAGCCGCCGAAGTCGGTCAGGGCGTCCTCCAGCGCGCGCAGCGTGTCGACGTCCAGGTCGTTCGTGGGCTCGTCCAGCAGGATCAGGTTGGCGCCGCTCTTGAGCAGCCGCGCCAGGTGCACGCGGTTGCGCTCGCCGCCGCTGAGCGTGCCCACCTTCCGCTGCTGGTCCGACCCCTTGAAGTTGAACCCCGAGCAGTAGGCGCGGCTGTTGACCTTCACGCCGCCCAGGTCCAGCTCCTCGGCGCCCTCGGTGATGTTCTCCCACACCGACTTCTCGGCGTCGAGGTCGTCGCGCGCCTGGTCCACATAGGCCAGCTTGACGGTCTCGCCGACGACCAGCGAGCCCTTGTCGGGCGTCTCCTGGCCGGTGATCAGGCGCATCAGCGTCGTCTTGCCGGCGCCGTTGGGGCCGACCACGCCGACGATGCCGCCGCGCGGCAGGTGGAAGTTCAGGTCGTCGAACAGGACCGTGTCGCCGTAGCCCTTGGTCAGGTGCTCGGCGGCGACGACCACGCTGCCCAGCCGCTCGCCGGCGGGGATGCGGATCTGCGCCGCGGTGGCGCTCATCTGCCGCTCCTGGCTGACCAGCTGCTCGTAGTTGGACACGCGGGCCTTGTTCTTCTTCTGGCGGGCCTTGGGCGAGGCGCTGACCCACTCGAGTTCATGCTCGATGGTCTTGAGGCGCTTGCTGTCGGCCTTCTCCTCCTCGATGAGCTTCTTCTTCTTCTGGTCCAGCCACGAGGAGTAGTTGCCTTCCCAGGGGATGCCGTAGCCGTTGTCCAGCTCGAGGATCCAGCCGGTGACGTTGTCCAGGAAGTAGCGGTCGTGCGTGACCAGCACCACGGTGCCGTGGTACTCGCGCAGGTGCCGCTCGAGCCAGGCCACCGACTCGGCGTCGAGGTGGTTGGTGGGCTCGTCCAGCAGCAGCAGGTCGGGCCGCTCCAGCAGCAGGCGGCACAGCGCCACGCGGCGGATCTCGCCGCCCGACAGCTTCGAGACGTCGGCGTCGCCGGGCGGGCAGCGCAGCGCGTCCATGGCGATCTCCAGCTGGCGGTCCAGCTCCCAGCCGTTGGCGTGGTCGATCTCGTCCTGGAGGCGGCCCATCTCCTCCATCAGCTTGGTCATCTTGTCGTCGTCCATGGGCTCGCACATGGCCATGCTGATCTCGTTGAAGCGGTCGAGCTTCGCCTTCATGGCGCCGACGGCCTCCTCGACGTTGCCGCGGACGTCCTTGGTCTTGTCCAGCTGCGGCTCCTGCGGCAGGTAACCCACCTTGACCGACGGATCGGGCCACGCCTCGCCGATGAAGTCCTGGTCCACGCCGGCCATGATCTTCAGCAGCGAGCTCTTGCCCGAGCCGTTCAGGCCGATGACGCCGATCTTGGCGCCGGGATAGAAGGACAGCCAGATGCCCTTGAGGATCTCGCGGCTGGGCGGGACGACCTTCTTGAGGTTCTTCATCGTGAAAATGTACTGCTGGGCCATGTCTTCCTTTCACGGGCGGGACCGCGGCGGGCGCGGCAATCGGGGTTTTCCGGCAATTACAGCCGGGATATAGTCGGTGGCGCGGCGGGGATCGGCAACCCCAATCGACGGCCTGCGTACCTCAGCGGACGGGCGGGGCCGGACGGGACGGGTCGGGACCGCCGCGGGGCGCACGCGCAACGTGAACGCGACCGGAGGGATGGGAGCATGGGCGGCTCGGCGAAGAACTGGCTGATCGGCTGCGGCGTGGGCTGCGGCTTCCTGATCGTCCTGGGCCTGGGCCTGGGCGCGGCAGGGTTCTATGGCGTGAAGCACGTGGCCAAGCGCGCCGACCGCATCGAGGCCGCCGATGCGGCCCTCGCGGCGCGGTTCGGCGCCCCGGAGGCGTACACGCCCCCGGCCGACGGCAGCCTGGATCCCGCCCGCATCGAGGCCTTCCTGGAGGCGCGCCGCCTGATGGCCCCGGCCCGCGAGCGCACGGCGAAGAGCCTGGCCGTGCTGGACGGCTCGGCGGGCGGCGGCGTGGGGGCGCGCATCGTGGCGGGCGCCAACTTCGTGCCGACGCTGCTGACGTTCATCGAGGATCGTGACAAGGCGCTGCTGGACGCCGGCATCGGCAGCGGCGAGTACCGCTACCTGTACACGCTGGCCTACTTCGACCTGCTGGGGAAGGACCCGGGCGACGGTCCCGGCTTCCAGCTGAACAACGACGGCGGGGACCGCGGCTCGCGCTGGTCGGCCAGCGCCGAGCACGAGTCCGGCGGCGACAAGCAGCGCAAGAAGGAAGCGGCCCGGCGCGAGCGCGAGCAGTCGGTGCGGCGCGCGCTGAACACGGTGCAGCGCGAGAACCTGCGCCAGCAGTTGGCGGCGCTCGACGCGGGCGGCGGCGCCGCACGCGCGGCCTGGCGCGCGCAGCTGGCCGCCGAGGTCGAGGCGATGGACACCGAGCGCGGCCGCTTCGCCTGGGAGACGGGCCTGCCCGCGTCGCTGGCCGCAGCGCTCGAGCCCTTCCGCACGCAACTGGAAGACAGCTACGAGCCCATGACCGGCGTGCTCGAGCTGGGGATGTCCGATGGGGAATCGGGCGGCGCCGTCGAGTTCGACTTCGGCGACGGCAACCATCGCGGCCGCCGGCACGGGGACGGGATCTAGCCTCGCTGATCCGGCGTCGCGTTGTCGCCGTCGCGCCGGCACCAGAACGTGCGCACGTCGCGCGGCTGGTCCGGCAGCAGGGGAAAGTCCAGCGGCGGCCGCAGGTCGTCCACGTGGTCGAAGTGTTCGCGCAGCTCGTCGCGGTAGCGCACGTGGTCGCCGCCGCGGTGGTTGTTGGCGAACACCGCCACGCCGCCGGGGGCCAGCAGGCCCGCCACCGCCGCCGCCAGCGCGCCCCACTCGCGGGCCACCGAGAAGCGCCCGCCCTCCTTCACCGACGAGAACACCGGCGGGTCGCACACGACCAGGTCCAGCGGCCGGAACGTGTCCGGCCGCTCGGCCTGCGCGCGCTGCTGGCGGGCCAGCCAGCGCCGCGCGTCCTCCTGGATGAACTTGCCGCGCCCGCCCTGGTCGAGCCCGTTCAGCGCGAAGTTGTCGGCGCCGTCGCGCAGGCAGCCGCGCGCCGTGTCGACCGAGAACGCCACCTCGGCGCCGTGCGCGACGGCCACGGTCGAGAACGAGCAGGTGAACGCGAAGAGGTTGGCCAGGCGGCGGCCCCGCGCCGCCAGCGCCACGCGGCGGCGCGCATCGCGCTGGTCCAGGAACAGCCCCGGGTGCGGCGCCCCGGCCAGGTCCACGCCGTAGCGCACGCCGTGCTCGGCCACCACCAGGCGCGCCGGCGGCGGATCGCCGATCACCACCGTGTAGCCGGGCAGCGACTCCTGGTGCGGGTTCTGCCGGTGGCTGCGGATGACGGCGCCGCGCGCGCCGGTGTGCGCGCCGATCGCCTCGAGCAGCGGCCCCAGGCGCGCGGCCGCCTCGTGCTCCTCGAGCGCGGGGTCCCAGCACAGCGCCCGCAGCCAGGGGCCGTAGACGTCGACGGCCACGTCCAGCCCGGCGACCTCGCCACGGTGCACGGCGCGCCAGCAGTCGGCCACCTGCCCGGGCCAGGCGCCGCGGCGGTCGCGGCACAGCGCCACGTCGCGCAACCACGCGTCACCGGCCGCGGCCGCGAACGACGGCGGCAGGGGCGCCTCGACCTCGTGGTCGACGCCGGGCCAGCGCACCTTCGCGCAGTGCAGGTACAGGCGACCGGCCGGCGCGCCGCCGTGCTCGGCATCGCCCAGCACGGGGACGCCGCCGAGCGCGGCGTGGCGGCGCACCTGGTGGCGGCGGCCGCGCGTGATCTCGGCGGTGTAGCGGACCAGCCCGCCCGGGCCCGGCGCGGGGTCGCGGTGGAAGGTCGTGCGCGCGGGGCGGTCGTCGAGCGGGTCGTCGCGGGTCCACGTGTCGGGCAGCCCGCGGGCCCGCGAGTCGGCGGCCGACAGGAACACGTACGTCTTGAGGGCCGCGCCCTCCTCGTGGATGGCTTGGGCGCGGGCCGAGGCCGCGCGCGTGCGCGCCAGCCACAGCACGCCGCTGGTGCCCACGTCCAGCCGCGAGACCACGAACGCATCCAGACCGAGGTGCAGCGCCAGCCACTCGACGGCGCCCGTCTCGCCCGGATGCCCGCCGTGCGTCGCCAGGCCCGTGGGCTTGTCGACGGCCAGCCAGTCGTTGTCCTGGTAGAGGATCATGGGCCGAACCTAGCAGGCGGGCCGGGCGGCGGCAACCGGAACCGGGCTTTCTTTCGGTGGGACAACGGGTTCCGGGCATGCAGGGCGGCGGCCGGCGCCGGGCCCGCCCTTGCCCCGGGCCGCCCCGCGCCCGCGGTGGCCGATTCCGGAACCAATACTATCTTGGGCGTGTTTTCCGCGGTCCCTGAGCGTGAATGCGCCCATTCCCCGGGGTTTCCGCCCCGGAGTGTTCCGGGCCCCCTGCGGCCCGATAAGGAAAGGACAGACCATGAAGAAGAACCTCCTGCTGACGGCGACCGCCCTGCTCGTGATGGCGATGGCGACGATGGCCTGGGCCGGCGGTCCGGCCTGTGCGGCCGGCGCCAGGGACGCGAAGACCGCCGATGCCAAGAACGCCGCCGGTTGCACCGCGCACGCCGGCGCCACCGCCACGACGGCCGCGGCCGGCACGGCCTGCGCCGCCGGCGCCGCAGCCTGCCCGATGAACGCCGACTTCGTGAAGGCCGCCGCCATGCACGCCTGCTGCCAGAAGGCCGCGGGCGAGGGCAAGGAGTGCTGCGGCCATACGTCCGCCGAGATCCAGGCCCAGTTCTCCGCCTTCCAGGCCGCCAAGGCGACGCTGGCCGGCATGCACGCGTGTTGCGCCAAGTCCGTCGGCGAGGGCAAGGGCTGCTGCGGCAAGGATGCTGCGGCGCTGAAGGCCGACTTCAACGCCAAGGCCGGCGCCGCCCTGACCCAGGCCACGGCGCTGAAGGTGGGCATGCACGAGTGCTGCTCGAAGTCGCTGGCCGCCGGCAAGGGCTGCTGCGGCAAGGATGCGGCCGGCCTGCAGGCCGACTTCCACAAAAAAGTCGAGGCGTCCGAAAAGAAGCTGGCCTCGAGCTGAGTTTTACTGCATACTGATGACGGCGACCACAACGCCGCATGGATCGACTGGACCCCGATCCATCACTGGGGTGACTGAGCGCGGGAACCGACATGGTTCCCGCGCTTTTTTGTCCCCTGATCAGGTGGCGGGCGTGTCCTCGCGGCGGGCTCCGTGTCACGGCCCGCGACCGGCTGCGTATCCCCCCGTGTCGGAACCTCGTTGGCCAGAAACCCCGGGTGCGAGGCGATCCTGTTGGAACTGTCGGTGACCATGCGCGACGCGCGGCAGCGGCTCCTGCTGGGGCTGGCCCGCCGCGGCAGCGAAGAAGCCTTCCGCCGCCTCTACGGCGAATTGTACGACCCGGTCTGCCGCTACGTGGGCGCCCGGGTGCGCGGGCCGGACGAGGTGGAGGACCTGGTGGCGACCGTGTTCGCGCGGTTCGTCGAGGGGCTCGGCAGCTTCGATGCCGGTCGCGGGCCGGTCCTCGCGTGGGTGCTGGGGATGGCCCGGCACGCGGTGATCGACCACCAGCGGCGGCAGGCGGCGTTCGGCGGGGCCCGTCGCACGGCGGACCTGGACGCGGCGCCGCAGGACGCACTGGCCGCCGACCTGCCCGACGCGCTGGGAACGCTGGTCCGGGACGAGGAGGTCCGCGCGGTGCGCGCCTGGGTGCGCCGCCAGGACGCCGCGACCCGCGAGCTGCTGGACCTGCGCTTCGGGCAGGGGCTGACCAGCCGCGAGGTCGCGCAGTTGACGGGCCTGACGCCCGAGGCGGTCCGCAAGCGCACCGAGCGGGTGCTCAGGCAGATGCGGCAGGAACTTCCGACGGCAGACAAGGGACAGGAAGAGGGAGGTGCGCCATGCATGAACGTCGAGTGAAGGCGGCGCTGGGTCGGGAACGGCGGGCGGCGACGCAGCGCCCCGGGGCCGGACACCGCGCGCAGCTGGAGTCGAGGCTGCTGGACACCTACCGCAGACGTTACCCGCGCCATCGGAGGTGGCTCATGTTGTTGAATCCCTGGAATCGCGTGGCAAGGCTGGCGATGGCCGGCCTGGCGGTGGCCCTGATCGGGGTGGGCGCCTGCTCGACCTCGACCACGACCGAGGTGGAGATGGGGCAGAAGCTGACGATCGGGCTGCAGGACAAGGCGGACGTGGACATCAGCACGCTGAACGGCGAGCTGAACCGCTTCTTCGGCGCGCAGCCCGGCGTCGACGGTGTCTCGTTCAACGTGCAGGTCGTCGACGGCAGCGCGACGCTCGAGATCATGGCCTGGGGCCAGGACCTGGACGCGGCCGCGCTGGAGGCGGCGCTGCGCAAGGACGTGCCGCTGCTGGCCGGCGCCACGGTGCGCACCGAGCCGCTGTCCGGCAGCGTGCGCGAGAACCTGCTGTCGCACCTCGGGCACACGGTGCTGGGCCTGGAGGTCTCGGGCGAGACGGCCGACGAGATCCGCGTGCAGATCCTGCAGCAGATGGCCGCGCAGGGCGTCACCGGCGACGCGCAGGTGCAGGTCGAGGAGCTGCCCGACGGCCGGCGGCAGATCAAGGTCGAGGTGACGAAGGAAGAG
>CAINDZ010000009.1 GCA_903847545.1 uncultured bacterium
CGGCCTACTCCATCAGGGTCTTGAGTTCGTCGACGTCGACCGTCCGGCGGCGCCGGTAGATCTCGACCAGGATCGCCAGGCCGATGGCGGCCTCGGCCGCCGCCACCGCGAAGTTCATCAGGACGAAGACGTGCCCGCTCGCATCGCCGTTCTGGCGGCTGAACGCGGCGAACACGATGTTCACGGCGCTGAGCATCAGCTCGATGCACATCAGCATCACCAGCGCGTTGCGGCGCACCACGAAACCGGTCATGCCGGTGACGAAGATGCCGGCCGCCAGCAGCAGGCAGTGGTTCAGGGTCACGACCACGGCAGCTTCCTTTCGCGGTTTCCCAGCGCCAGGGCGCCGATGATGGCCACCAGCAGCACGATCGAGATCAGCTCGAAGGCCAGCAGGTACCGCCCCAGCAGCAGCGTGGCGATCTGGCCGGGCGAGCCGAACCCCTCCGGCGCCGCAGGCAGGGCGTCGGCCCGGCGGTTCGCCAGCCAGCCGCCGACCAGCACCAGCACCGCCACCGGCGGGATGGCCACGGCCGGCCACATCGGCAACGCCAGGCGCTTGCGCTCGCCCTCGAGCACGGGACCCTGCAGCATCATGATCACGAACAGGAACAGCACCATGATGGCGCCGGCGTAGACCAGCACCTGCATGATCGCCAGGAACGGGGCCGACAGGGCCGCGAAGACCCCGGACGCCGCGATGAAGGCGAAGACCAGCCACAGGGCGGCAACCACCGCGCTGCGCTGCAGCACCATCATCACCCCGCCCAGCAGCATCAGCGCGCCGCAGGCAAAGAACAGGAAGGCCTCCATCAGACGTCCTTTCGCACGATCGCCGCGTCCCGTCAGCGCGTTCCCCGGGTCCGCTCGTTGAGCAGGAATTCCTTGTCGACCACGAACTTCTCGCGGCTGTCGGCCGCGATCTCGTAGATGCCGGTGTCCAGGCGGATGGCGTCGCAGGGGCAGGCTTCCTCGCACAGCCCGCAGTAGACGCACCGCAGCAGGTCGATGTCGAACGTGGCCGGGTACTTCTCGATGGCCGGGTCCGGGTGCTCGGCCGCCGTGATGTGGATGCAGTCGGCCGGGCAGTACGTCGAGCACATCTGGCAGGCCACGCAGCGCGGCGTGCCGTCCTCGCGCTGCATCAGCCGGTGCCGCCCGCGGAAGCGCTCGCCGTAGACGCGCTTCTCCTCGGGGTACTGCATCGTCGGCATCTCGCCCGTGTGGAAGATGTTGTGGACCAGGTGCCGGCCGGTCACGGCGAGCCCCTTGACCACCTCCCACAGGTAGATCGACTCCAGCGGCGAGCGCCGTCCGTCGGTCGATCCCTTCGGCAATCCTTCAAAGCTCATTTTCACTTCCCGCTTCCGACCAGCGCCACGACCAGCGCGGTCACCACGAGGTTGGCCAGCCCGAGCGGCAGCATGACCTTCCAGCCCAGGCGCATCAGCTGGTCATAGCGGAAGCGCGGCAGGGTCCAGCGCACCCAGATGAACAGCCAGGCGAAGAACACGACCTTGCCCACGAAGGCGCCGACCTGGAACAGGCTGGCGAAGATGCTCGCCCCGGCCGCCCCGATGTCGCCCGGACGCAGCGCGAAGGCGCCGGCGGCCGCCAGCGCGACGACCAGCCAGAAGGCGGCGCCCAGCACCGGCTCGCGGTCGCGCGCGTCGCCGAACTTGCCCTTCTCGCGCTGCACGCGGCGCAGGAACAGCACCGCGAACAGCAGGCTGGCCGCCACCGTCAGGCCCAGCACCAGTTGCAGCAGCAGGCCCGCGTGCTTCTCGAGCATGGGGCGCGGCAGCCAGGGCACCTGGTAGCCGCCGAAGTAGAGCGCGCTGATCATCGCCGCGCCCACCACCATGTGGCAGTACTCGGCCATGAAGAACAGGGCGAACTTCAGGGAGCTGTACTCCAGGTGGTAGCCGGCGACGATCTCGGACTCGCCCTCGGGCAGGTCGAACGGGTTGCGGTTCGTCTCGGCGTACACCGACGTGATGAACAGCGCGAAGCCCAGCGGCTGCAGGACGACGCCCCACATCGGCAGCCAGCCGAAGAGCAGGCCGCCCTGGCCGGCCACGATGTCGGTCAGGCGCAGCGAACCGAAGACCAGCATCAGGCCCATGATGGCCAGGCCCATGTTGATTTCGTAGCTGATCATCTGCGCCGTGGCGCGGATGCCCCCCAGGAACGTGAACTTGTTGTTGGCCGCCCAGCCGGCCAGCACGATGCCGTAGGTGCCCAGGCTGGCCACCGCCAGCACGTAGAGCAGGCCCACCTGCAGGTCGGCGACGACCAGCTTGTAGGTGTGGCCGCCGAGCGTCAGGAAGTCGCCGAACGGGATCACCGCGTAGGTGCTCACCGCGACGGTCATCACCAGCCACGGCGCCAGCGCGTACAGGGCGCGGTGCCGGTGCGTCGGCGCCACGTCCTCCTTGAAGACCAGCTTCAGCACGTCGGCGATCGGGTGTACCAGGCCGGCCAGCCGCACGCCGCCGATGCCGGCGCGGTTGGGCCCGGTGCGGTCCTGGATATAGGCCGCGCCCTTGCGCTCGGCCCAGATCAGCGCCGGCACCATGCCCATGATCAGCAGGAACATGAACACGATCTTGGCCAGGGATTCGAGCACGATGGCCATCAGGCCTCCCCTCCGGTCAGCGCGCCGTCGGCCGGCAGGCGGTCGAGGTCGATGCCCAGCCCGAGCTGCGCACGGACGGCCTCGCGCAGCGCCTTCAGGCTGGCCGGCGCCGCGGCCGTGGCCGGCAGCAGTTCGGCCAGCACGCGCCAGTCCTCGCGGGCCTGGCCGGGCCGCGCCACGGCCTGCGCGAAGGCCTGCGCCCGGCCCTGGCGGTTGACGAAGATGCCGGCCTTCTCAGCCCAGGTCGCGCCCGGCAGCGCCAGCGTCGCGGCCTGCGCGGTCGCGCGACGGTGCGTGCCGACGTAGACGACGTCCTGGCGCCCGGCCAGCGCGGCGGCCACCTCGGGCGCCGCGGCCGGGTCGCCGCCGTGCACCAGGATGGCGCCCTTGGCGGCGCGGACCAGCACGGCCAGCGCGGCCGCGTCGTGCTCGGGCAGGCCGGCCAGCTGCAGGCCGCGCCGGTTCGGCGTGCGGTCGGCCGACCGCAGCAGGTCGTCGCCCACGCCCATGTCGCTGCCCGCGAGCCCGCCGCTGAACACGGCGCCGGGGGCCACCAGCTTCAGCAGGCCCAGTTCCTCGAGCGACTGGTGGGCGCTGCCGACCACCAGCGCGAACCCGCCGACCGCCACCTCGGCCAGGCGCGCCTTCGCGTCGGCCCAGGTCACGGCCTGCCCGCGCCAGCTCGGCTCCACCAGGCGGTCGTCCGCGTGCACGTCCTTGTAGGTGAGGCGGCCCTCGTCGCACATCCACGAGCCGTTGACCTGCGCGTTGCGGCGCGGCTTCAGGCGGTAGACGCGGCCGGCCTCGTGGTCCACGCGCACGTTGCAGCCGGTGGCGCAGCCGGCGCAGACGCCGTCGGCCGACTTCAGCATCCACACGCGCTTCTGGAAGCGGAAGTCGCGGCTGGTCAGGGCGCCCACCGGGCAGATGTCCACGGTGTTGACCGAGTAGGCGTTATCCAGCTCGCGGCCCGGCGCGGTGCCGATCTCGGCCCGGTCGCCGCGGTTGAAGATGCCCATCTCGCCGGTCTTCGTGACCTCGTTGCAGAACCGCACGCAGCGGCTGCACAGCACGCAGCGCTCCTTGTCCAGGATGACGTGCGGCCCGATGACCTGCGCCTTGGCCTTGTTGACCTTGTCCGACTCGGCCACCTGGCTGTCGTACAGGCCGTAGGCCATGTACTGGTTCTGCAGCCCGCACTCGCCCGCCTGGTCGCAGATCGGGCAGTCCACCGGGTGGTTGATCAGGTGCATCTCGAGGATCTGCTGCGAGGCCTTGCGCACCTTCTCGCTGCGGGTGTGCACGACCATGCCGTCGCGCACCGTCGTGTTGCAGGCGATGGTCAGCTTCGGCATCCCCTCCACCTCGACCTGGCACAGCCGGCAGACGCCGGCGATGGACAGGTCCGGGTGGTAGCAGAAATGCGGCAGCGCCTCGCCGCGCGCGAGCCGGCAGGCGTCGAACAGCGAGGTGCCGTCCGCCACCTCGATCGCGCCGCCGTCGATCGTCAACTTGGCCATGGGCTCACTCCCGCTCGCCGCGCGGCCAGCGGCTGGAAGCCGTGACCGGGGCCTGGTCCTGGACTAGGGCCTCGAATTCGCCCCGGAACTTGTCGAGGAAGCTGCGCATCGGCATCACGGCCGCGTCCGCCAGCGGGCAGATCGTCAGCCCGGCCATGCCGGCGCACACGTGCTCGAGGCGCTCGAGGTCCTCGTGCGTGCCCTCGCCCTTGCGCAGCTTCTTCACCAGCTTGTGCAGCCAGCCGGTGCCCTCGCGGCACGGCGTGCACTGGCCGCAGCTCTCGTCCCAGTAGAAGTGCATCAGCACCTGGATCAACTCGACCATGTCGCAGCGCTTCGGGATGACGATCATGCCGCCCGAGCCGAGCATGGTGCCGGCCGCGCCCAGCGACTCGTAGTCCAGGTTGCAGGCCATGATCTCGTCCGCCGGCAGCACGGGCACCGAGCTGCCGCCGACGATGACGGCCTTCAGTTCCTCGCCGTCGGCCATGCCGCCGAGCACGTCCTCGAAGAACGTGCGGAAGGGCATGCCCAGCGGGATCTCGTAGACGCCCGGGCGCTTCACCGGCCCGCTGACCGAGAACAGCTTGCTGCCGGGCGACTTCTCGGTGCCGTAGGCACGGTACGCCGCGGCGCCGTTGTTGATGATCCAGGGCACCGAGGCGACCGACTCGACGTTGTTGACGATGGTCGGCTTCTTCAGGAAGCCCGACACCGCCGGGAACGGCGGCTTGATGCTCGGCTGGCCCTTGCGCCCCTCGACCGAGTTGATCAGGCCCGTCTCCTCGCCGCAGATGTAGGCGCCCGCGCCCTTGTGCACGATCATGTCCAGGTCGTAGCCGCTGCCCAGGATGTTCTTC
>CAINDZ010000010.1 GCA_903847545.1 uncultured bacterium
GGCCAGTCGCACGACGGGCTCGGCAGCGAGTTCAACGTGCGCGCGGTGATCGGGCAGACCTACGGCGGCGGCTGGGCCGACGTGACCGGCAGCGTGCCCGGCGGCGGCGACGGCGTGGTGGCGGTCGACGGCAACACGATCAACATCACCCTGTGGCTGGGGCAGGTCGGCGATCCCGACACGTTCGCCTGGCGGTGCACGTCGTTCTCCGACCTGGGCGGCGCGTGGGGCGCGGGCAATCCCGAGACGGCGATCGCCACGGCCGCGACCCTGCCGTTCACGCCGTGCGCGCACGCCACGGTGGTCACGCCCATCCTCGAGCTGTGCCCGTCGGGCCCGGCCACCGGCCAGCTGCAGGTGGCGCTGCGCGACGCCGCCGGCAACATCCTGCCCAATGCCGAGCACGGCCTGCGGTTCCACAGCACGAACGAGGCCGTGGCGACCGTCGACGCGAACGGCCTGGTCACGGCCGTGGCGGCGCCCACCGAGCACTGGCAGACGCCGTACATCGAGGTGTGGGCCGACGGGATGTGGGCCGACAATGCGGCCGTCATCCGCGTGAACGACGTCGACGTCGGCGTCGCGCACCAGACGTATGCGGGCACGTACGTGAACTTCTACATGCCGCCCGTGGTCGAGGGCGTCGACCTCGAGGGCCTGCTCGCGCAGTACGAGGTGGTCCAGGCCACCGACCTGGCCTGGCTGGCCGGCGAGCAGGCGATGGGTATCAACCCCAACCACTCGGCCACGGAGTGGTTCGTGCTGGACGTGGCGAGCAACCCGGTCACGTCGGTGTGCGGGGCCAGCGGCAACCCGGTGCGCCTGGGCTGGACCACGGGCATGGGGGCCAGCAACAGCTGCTTCATCATCAACGACCCGGGCTGGCGCCGTCCGCAGTGGTTCGTGATCTGGCATGAGCTGGGCCACAACTTCACGACGTCGTGCAACGCGTTCAACATGTTCATGTGGACCGCGTCGCCGGCGCACAACACGACGTACGTAGAGGGGCTGGCTTCGCTATCGGCGATGGTCGCCTGGCGCCGCGCGCTGGACTACCCCACGAACCTGGGGCCGCTGGCGCTGGCCGACATCGACAACAACTTCTGCGACATGTGGACCGGCTTCCAGTCGGCGCTGGCCGACTACCGCGCCGGCGGCCGCGACTACGACGCCATCAACCCCGACGTCCTCGACGGCATCCTCATGGAGATGTGGTCGAACTACGGCATGAAGTGCTGGTACGACCTGTTCAGCACGTTCCTGCCGGTCGAGGCGCCGATTCCCGTCGCCATCGACACGCCCGAGAAGCAGGCGACCTGGTTCGTCGCGGCCATGAGCGCCTCGACGGGTCAGGACCTGCGCGACCATTTCGCCACCGAGTACGGCTTCCCCATCGACGCCTCGGCGTGGGACGAGATCTACGGCGTGGTCTCGGCGCGCATCGCCGCCCGCGACTTCGCCGCCGCGGGCATCGGCGACCCGCTGCCCTCGTCGCGCTCCGGCGACCGCCTGTGGCCCGTGGCGCCGAACCCGTTCAACCCGCGCACGGCGATCGGCTTCACGCTGGCCCGCGACACGCGCGTCGAGGTGGCGGTGTACGATGTGCGCGGCCGCCTGGTGCGTCGCGTGCTCGATGGCACCCTGGAGGCGGGCGCGCATCCCGTCGCGGCGACCTGGGACGGCAACGACGACCAGGGCCGCGCGGCGCCGAGCGGGACGTACTTCCTGCGGATGAAGACGGCTGCCGGCACTGCGGCGGCGCGGAAGATGACGTTGTTGCGGTAGGCGAGACCCGAAAGCATCCAGCCTGGCCGGAGGTGCCCTCCATGACGCGAACGATGTCCCGCGCGGCCCTTGCGCTTGCGGCCCTGCTGCTCGCCTCCGCCTGTTCCGACACCACGACGCCTCCGCCGCCCCCGCCTCCGCCCGACGCCGCCGTCCGCGGCGTCGTGACCGACGCCCTGGGCCGGCCGGCGCCGGGAGCCTCGATCGTGCTGCAGCTCGATTCCGCGCTCGTCCCCGGCAGCGAGGCCGACAAGCCGCAGCAAGGGGTCCGCTTCGACCTCGGGACCGGCGGCCACGTGCATGTGTGGGTCACCGCGTCCTGCGGGCAGGCCACCATCCGCACGATCATCGACACGCAGCTGCCGTCCGGCACTTACATCGTGTTCTGGAACGCCCTGGACGACCTCGGCCGGCAGGCGCCCGACGGCATGTACCGCCTGCATGCCGTCTGGGACGGGGGCGAGTCGAGCTTCGAGATCATCCTGCTGGGAACCCACTACGACCTGCTGACGCCGCAGCAGAGCATCGCCGCCGAGGCGATCACCGACCTGCAGGGCGCCTTCCGCCTCGAGACCGGATGCCTGCCGTTCGGCTACACGCTCCCTGCTTACGACGAGTCCGGCCTGCCCATCGGCCAGGCCGAGATCACGCGTCGCGTGCGGGTCTGGGCCTTCCGGGACGGCGTCGTGCCGGCGGTGAGCGACTGGGTCACGGTGGATCCCGAGGCGGGGGCGGTGGTTGCGATCGGGTTCGCCTACAAAGTACTTGCAATGTAAATACAACGTAGGTAAGATGATCACATGGCAGACCTGAGAATCGAGTGGGACCCGCGTAAGGCGGCGTCAAACAAAAGGAAACACGGAGTCTCGTTTGACGAGGCGGCGACCGTGTTTTCCGATGAGAATGCCCGCCTGATCGAAGATCCCGACCACTCCGACGACGAGGACAGGTTCGTCCTTTTAGGCCTGAGTTGGTCGCTTCGGTTGCTGGTCGTCTGCCATTGTTATCGGGAGTCGCGAGGCGTCATCAGGATCATCTCGGCGCGCAAAGCGGACAGGTCAGAGCGGGCCCATTACGGAACGAGTTGAAATGCGCAAGACATACGACTTCTCGCAGTCCAAGAAGAACCCGTACGCCAGCAGGCTGAAGAAGCAGGTCACCATCCGGCTCGAGGAGAACACGGTGGCGTACTTCAAGGCCTTGGCCGACGAGCTTGGCATTCCGTACCAGACGCTGATCAATCTCTACCTGCGCGACTGTGCTTCGAGTGGTCGGCGGCTCAACATGGCGTGGAAGCCGGGTAACTGACGCCATCGGCCATTGACCCGCTGCCTGGCTTGGGCAACAGTGCGAGCCAGTCAACCCCAGTTCGGCTTATGCAGCCGGCTGGCCCCCTACGGGTTGCGACCCGGAGGGAATTTTGTAACATCCACGGATAAGGTGGTTTGCGCTGTTGATCGGCGCCGCGCAGCCACGGCAACTTGCGCCGGCGCAAGTCCCCCTCCCCACCAATCCCAACAATTTCTCTCCACTAAAGCTGGCGCCCCGCCCACCCGGGCATTATGTTGCCCGTGAAATCGGACAAAGATGTCCTATTAATGAACAGGGCCATTCAGCCCGGTTCCCCGCCCCGGAGGCGAGCATGAGCGAACTCATTCACGACCAGCAGCGGCGCATGGCGCTGCTCAAGCACATGATCCTGCAGCTGCACGGGGGCGATGCGCCCGAGGCGGTGCGGCCCCAGCTGATCCGGCTGCTCGGCCGGGTGCCCTACGACGAGGTGGTCGCCGTCGAGCAGGAGCTGATCCGCGAGGGGATGCCCACCGAGGACATCCTGAAGTTCTGCGACATCCACAAGCTGGCGCTGAACCCCAGCCTGCTGCCCGAGGAGGAGCGCGCCGTGCCCGCCGGGCACCCGGTGGACGTGTTCCGCGCCGAGAATCGCGCGCTGGGCTGGGAGCTGGAGGCCATCGGCGAGCTGTTCGCCCAGGTGAAGTCGCTGGCGGCCGGTGCGGCGCCCACCGAGCTCATGCACGATCTGCGCGTGCGCTTCAACGCGCTGATGGATGTCGAGAAGCACTACCTGCGCAAGGAGCACCTGCTGTTCCCGTACCTCGAGAAGCACGGTGTGACCGGGCCGCCGACGGTGATGTGGGGCAAGCACGACGAGGCGCGCGCGCTGCTCAAGGGCGCGTGGGAGGCGCTGGCCGCGGCCGATGGCATCAGCGGCGACGAGGCCGCCGCGGTCATCGACCTGGTGCTGCAGCCGGCGGTCGAGGCCGTGTCGGGGATGATCGACAAGGAGACGCAGATCCTGCTGCCGATGTGCCTCGATACGCTGGACGAGGCGGAGTGGGGCGCCATCGCCGACGGCAGCGCGGACCTGGGCTGGTGCCTGGTCGTGCCGACGGCGACGTGGCGGCCCGCGGGCGCCGCGGCCGTCGAGGCGGCGGCCGACGGCGTGGTGCGGCTGCCTTCGGGCTCGTTCACGACGGCGCAGCTGCAGGCGGTGCTGAACACGATCCCGTTCGACGTCACGTTCGTCGATGCGGACGACACCGTGCGCTACTTCAGCGAGGGGCGCGAGCGCATCTTCGCGCGCACGCGGGCGATCATCGGCCGCAAGGTCGAGTACTGCCACCCGCCCAAGAGCGTGGCGATCGTGCAGAAGATCCTCGCCGACTTCCGCGAGGGCCGCGAGACGCACGCGCAGTTCTGGATCGAGCTGGGCGGCAAGTTCCTGTGCATCGAGTATTTCGCGCTGCACGACGACGACGGGAAGTTCCTCGGCACCCTCGAGGTGAGCCAGGACCTGACCGCCAAGCGCGCGCTGACCGGGCAGCAGCGGCTGCTCAACTACGTCAAGGAGCAGGGCCATGAGTGACCGCCCGTTGATCACGCCCCACATGAAGGTGGGCGAGCTGCTGGACGCGTACCCGCAGCTGGAGGACCTGCTGATCGAGATCGCGCCCGAGTTCGCGCGGCTGCGGAACCCGCTGCTGCGCAAGACCGTCGCCAAGGTGACGACGCTCGAGCAGGCGGCCCGCGTGGGCGGCCTCGGCCTGGGCGAGCTCATCAACCGGTTGCGCGCGGCCGCCGGCCAGGAGGGGTTCACGGCCAGCGACCCGTTCGCCGGTCAGGGCGAGCGCCCGGCGTGGGTGGACCAGGTGAAGGTCGTCACGACCGACGACGCGCGCGAGGCGATCGCCGCCGGGGAGCATCCCCTGCCGCGGGTGCTGGCGGCCGTCGGCGCGCTCGAGCCGGGGCAGGCGCACCTGCTGATCACGCCCTTCGTGCCGGCGCCGCTGCTGGACAAGGTGCGGGACCGGGGCCTGCAGGTGTGGACCGACGCGCGCGGGGCCGACACCTTCTACAACCTGCTGGCGCGGGTCGAGGGCTAGGGCGCGGTAGGCGAGTCTGGCCGGGCGGCACGGTTGACGCGCCGCCCGCCCGCCCTGTAGACTCAGCCCCATGAACATCCAGATCCACGCCCTGCCGCTGCTGATCGGCGTCCTTTGCGTGTACGCGATCGCGTACCGGTACTACTCCGCGTTCCTGGCCGCCAAGGTGGCCGTGCTGGACGACACGCGCGAGACGCCCGCCACCCGCCTGCGCGACGGCCACAACTACCACCCCACGCACAAGTGGGTGCTGTTCGGGCACCATTTCGCGGCCATCAGCGGCGCCGGGCCGCTGGTCGGGCCGGTGCTGGCGGCGCAGTTCGGCTACCTGCCGGGCCTGCTGTGGCTGGTCATCGGCGTGGTGCTGGCCGGCGCGGTGCAGGACTTCCTGGTGCTGGCCTTCTCGGTGCGGCGCAACGGGCGCTCGCTGGCCGAGATCGCGCGCGTCGAGATCGGGCCCGTGGCCGGCGTGACGGCCGCCATCGCCATCCTCTTCATCCTGGTCAACGCGCTGGCGGGCCTGGGCCTGGTCGTGGTCAAGGCGCTGGGCGGCGAGACGCTCAAGCGGCCCGACGGCACGCTGTGGCACGTGGCGGGCTCGTCGTGGGGCACGTTCACCATCGCCTGCACCATCCCCATCGCGCTGTTCGTGGGCCTGTGGATGTACCGCATCCGCAAGGGCAGGGTGGCCGAGGCGTCGATCATCGGCGCGGTGGCGGTACTGGTCGTCACATGGGCCGGCAGCCTCATCCCGGGCAGCCCGCTCGAGCGCTACTTCAGCCTGTCGCAGCACGGTGTGACGATCGCCATCGCCATCTACGGCTTCATCGCCTCGGTGCTGCCGGTGTGGCTGCTGCTGTGCCCGCGCGACTACCTGTCGTCGTACCTGAAGATCGGCACCATCGCGGCGCTGATCATCGGCACCATGGTCGTCAACCCGGCGCTGAAGATGCCGGCCCTGACCGCGTTCACCGGCGGTGGCGGTCCCATCGTGCCGGGCAAGGTGTTCCCGTTCGTCTTCATCACCATCATGTGCGGCGCCATCTCGGGGTTCCACGCGCTGGTGTCGTCGGGCACCACGCCGAAGATGCTCTCGCGCGAGTCGCACGCCCGCCCCATCGGCTACGGGGCGATGCTGATGGAGAGCATCGTCGGCGTCGTGGCGCTGGTGGCGGCCACCTCGCTGATGCCCGGCGACTACTTCGCCATCAACATCGACCTGGCCAAGCAGCCGCAGTGGCAGCCGGTGCTCGAGCGCATGGGCTTCGTCATGCACGACCTGCGCGCGATGGAGGCCGCCGTCGGCGAGCAGCTGCAGGGCCGCACCGGCGGCGCCGTCTCACTGGCCGTGGGCATGTCGCAGATCTTCGCAGGGCTGCCGTTCTTCCGGCACCTGACGGCGTTCTGGTACCACTTCGCGATCATGTTCGAGGCGCTGTTCATCCTGACGACCATCGACACCGGCACGCGCGTGGCGCGCTTCCTGATCCAGGAGGTGATGGGCCGCTTCAGCCCGCGCATGGGCAAGCCCGACTTCCTGCCCTCGACGCTGCTGTCGACGGGCCTCATCGTCCTGGCCTACTCGTACTTCATCTGGACCGGCAGCATCGACACCATCTGGCCCATGTTCGGCGTCTCGAACCAGCTGCTGGCCGTGGTGGCATTGGCCGTCAGCGGCACGGTGCTGGTGAACGTCGGCCGCGCCCGCTACCTGTGGGTGACCGTGGCGCCCATGCTGTTCGTGGCGGTGACCACCGTCACCGCGGGCATCCAGCTGATCGCCCAGCGCTTCATCCCGATGATGAAGGGCGACAACCCGGCGCTGCGCTTCCGCGGCGGCCTGAACACGACGCTGACGGTCATCATGCTGACCTGCGTGCTGGTGATCCTGGCCGACGCGCTGCGCCGCTGGCTGGCTGTGAGGAACGGGACGGCGAAGCCGGTGGTGGA
>CAINDZ010000011.1 GCA_903847545.1 uncultured bacterium
GGCCTCCGCCAGACCGGCGGCGCGCGGCTCGTAGTTTCAGACCCGGCAGTACTCGATCGTCACCTTCATCGTGGGCCTCCCGTCAGAACTGGATCAGCGGCTTCGGCCACGCGGCCAGCGTCTTCTCGAACGACACGAAGTTGAACTCGTCGATGTGCACCACCGACTCCTCGCCGCCCCCGAGGATCTCCTCGAAGATGCGGTCCTGGATGCCGTTGCTGCGGTCCTCGAGCAGGTTGCGCGTGATGTACCACGACTCGAAGATGCGGCGGCCGATCACGCTGTGCAGGCGCAGGCCGTTGACGATCATGCGGTCGAAGGCCTGGATGTGGAAGTTGCCCTGCTTCAGGCCGAACAGCACGACCTCGCCGCCGCGCCGGGTGCTCTGGATGGCGTTGTTCACGCTCGAGTTGAAGCCGGCCATCTCCATCGAGACGTCGGCCCCGATGCCGCCGCAGGCCGAGCGCACGGCCTGCACCAGGTCCTTGTCGGCGCTCCACGGGTGGGCGCCGTTCTTCGGCGGCTTCATGGTGATGACCTCGTCCGCGCCCAGCTTGCGGGCCAGCTCGGCGTTGCGCAGGTTCGGCTCGATGCCGATCACGCGCGTGGCGCCCAGCGCGCGGGCCACCATGATCACGAACAGGCCGATGGTGCCGCAGCCGAACACCGCCACCGTCCGGCCGCGCAGGTCGGCCACCGAGCAGGCGTGCACGGCGTTGCCGAACGGCTCCTGGATGGCGGCCACCTTCGTGCGGATCTTGCGCGTGTCCGTGGGCCACAGCACGTTCGCCGGCAGCTTGATGTACTCGGCGAAGCAGCCGTCGCGGCCGATGCCGATGATGACGTCCTGGCTGCAGATGTGCGTCTGGCCCAGCCGGCACTGGTAGCAGGTGCCGCAGATGATGTGGCTCTCGGTCGAGACGACGTCCTTGACGCCCAGGCCGTAGCGCGCCGCCACGTTCGAGCCCACGGCGACGATCTCGCCGACCAGCTCGTGGCCGATGATGCGCACGGTGGCCTGCTCGCGCTTGAGCGAGTCGAAGATCATGCCCTTGAAGGCCACGCGGTTCCAGATGCCGCGGTCCGAGCCGCAGAACCCGGCGTAGATGACCTTCACGAGGGCGCACTCGGCGTCGGCGGGGCGGGCGGACTCGTCCAGGCGGGGGATGGGCTGGCGGCCGACCTGGAAGCCGCGGGTGGAGTCCCACGGCATGGAGGACTTGTCGTAGATCAGGCACTTCATCGTGTCGGCGGGCTTCGTCGTGCTGGCGACCAAGGGGGTACCTCCGTGCCCCGGGTCCGGTCGCCCGGGGACCGTCAGTTCAAGCGGTCCGAGTCGAAGCTCCAGTTGTCGTCGGCCCAGTCGTCGTCGCGGCCGGTGCGCCGCTCCTCCTCGTCGAGGAGGTCGTCGAGCGACACCATCTCGGGCCCGCCGAACGACTCGAAGTTCGCGTCGCTGAAGTTCGGCTCATTGAAGTCCGGCTCGCTCGATCCGGGCTCGCCGTACTCACGCGCGTCATCCTGCCCGCCGCGGGCCGTCAACGCGGCCAGGAAGTTCTCCAGGCCGCCGGCGGCAAAGCGCTCGATGCCCGCGCTCGCGGTGCGCTGGTCCCGTCCGGGGGCTTCGTCCGCGTCCACCGCGGCGCCCCTCTGGCCCGCGGACTGCTCTACACAGTAACGCGCGACAAGCTCGTCGGCCAAATCAAAGTAGGCCCGGCTGCCGGCCGAACGCCGGTCGTAGATGACCGCCGGCCGGCCCTTGATGGCCATCTCGGCCAGGCGCACGGTGCGGGGGATGGCGGTGTCGAAAAGAAGATCGCCGAAGTCCTCCTGGATGCGGGCGGCGACCTCGCGGCCGACGCGCGTGCCCTGGGCGGCCATCGTCAGGAACAGGCCCTCCAACTGCAGGGGGGCGGCGTGCTCGCCGCCCGTCGGGTCGGCGGCGAAGTTGCGCTCACGGAAGGTGTCGATGAACTCGAGCAGCGTGTCCAGCGAGTCGCGGCACAGCTCCTCGTTCTGCACGGGCACCAGGTAGCCGTCCGAGGCCAGCAGCGCCGCGCGCGTGGGGGCGCCGAGTCCGGGAGGGCAGTCCAGCAGCACGGTGTCGTACAGGCTGCGGGCGCGGTCGATCTCGCGCAGCAGGTCGCCGGCGTTGTGCTCGAGGTGGCCCAGGAAACGCTCCTCCTCCTCGAGCGTGAGGATGCGCGGCGAGGCGAACCACAGGTTCTCGACGGGAGACGACTGCGCCAGGTCGGCCAGGCGCGCGCGCATCGTCCACAGTTCGTCGAGGCAGCGCGGCAGCTCGTGCGGCAGCACGCCGAGCGTGCGGCACACGCCGCACTGCGGATCGAGGCCGATGACCAGCACCGAGTGTCCCGACAGCGCGAGCGCGGCGCCCAGGTTCACCGTCGACGTCGTCTTGCCGACGCCGCCCTTGCGGCTGACGATGCTGATGACGCGACCGCCGAGCGTGTTCCACGGCGAGCGACGGCGAGGCAGCAGTTCGGGAAGCGTCGGGCGCGCGGGGGCGCGGCGCGTGGAGTCGAAGCGGGAATCGTCCATGATGATGCCTCTCCTTGGGTGCGGATCCCTCCGGCGGCTGCGAAGCTAGCAGCAGCCGCGCGGCGAGGCAACGGGAAATCGTCGTAAATCCAAGTGTCTGCGGCCGTTGAAACGGTCACGAAGTCGTCACATGCTCAGGAGTTTCTTTACGGCCGCCTCGGCGCTCGCGAAGACGTCGCCGATGTCGTCGGTGAGCATGTAGGCGGGCGTCGTAACGATCCGCGCGTTTTCATCAACGACAGTGCCGGTCGCGGCGCAGTCGACATGACGCGCGCCCATCGCCGTCACCTGAGCCGCGGTCGCGACGTCGTTGCCGATGGTCAGCGCCGGCGCGCCGCCCGAGCCGAACACGCGCGCCAGCACGACCGGCGCGATGCACATCGCGGCGATCGGCTTGCCGGCGGCATGGGCCCCGCGCAGGAAGGACTCGACCTCGGGGTGCACGCGGCAGGCGGCGCCGTCGACGGCGAACGTGCACAGGTTCTTGGCGGCGCCGAAGCCGCCCGGCAGCATGACGCCGTCGAAGTCGGCGGGGTCCAGCGCGGCCAGCGGCGTGATCTCGCCGCGCACCAGGCGCGCCGACTCGGCCAGGATGTCGCGTGTGGCACCCGAGACCGGGCTGCCGGCGGCGTGGTCGACCACGTGCATCTGCGGGCCCGAGGGCGCGCAGGCCGTGACCGCGGCCCCGGCCCTGTGCAGCGCCAGCAGGGCGGCGCAGGCCTCGTGGATCTCGGCGCCGTCGAAGACGCCGCAACCGCTCAGGATCAACGCGATCTTCCTCATGCCTTCGCCTCCCGTCCCGGGGCCCCTTGCCAGCGCGTCGCGGCGAATGATCCGGCCCGCCGGCCTCCGTGTCAATGGCCCCCGGCGGCGCCCGGGTCCGCCCACGCCCCCCCGCCCGGAACGCCTTTCCCGGGCTTGGTTTCGGGACGCGGGATGACCATATTTCGGGCGTCCCCGGGGCGGCTCCCAACCGACCCCGGTCGGACGCAGGGGGACCAGGAACGCAGGACAGGACGGGCTGAGATGACCGGGAAGATCGCGGTCGGCGGGATCACGAAGATCGACGGGCTGGTGCTCATCCGCATCCTGGGCGCCCGCGTCGAGCACGGCCTGGCGGGCCGGGCGCTGTCGGCGCTCGGGCACAAGGGCATCAACCTGACGTGCGTGTCGTCGTTCCTGGACCGCGAGGGCCGCAACAACCTCGGCTTCGCCATCGGCGCCGGCGACCTGGACCAGACCCTGGGAATCCTGCAGTCGCTGCAGGACGAACTGCAGGCGCGCTCCATCGAGTACCAGCGCCGCTGCAGCGCCATCTCGATCTACGGCCCGCACTTCAGCGAGCGCCCGGCCATCGCCGGCGCTGTCTTCCAGGCGACGGGCGAGGCGGGCGTCGAGATCCACATGATCGCGACGTCGTTCTCGACGGTGTCGTTCCTGACGAACGAGGAGCAGGCCACCCTGGCCGTGCAGAAGCTCCAGGAGCGCTTCCTGGTCCCGTGACCGGCCGGCGCCCGCGCATCCCCGCCTAGTAGCTGAAGCTGGACCCGCCGATGAACTCGCGCAGGATCGACGTCGGCGGCACCTGGCTCGCGTCGATCGGCAGCAGCAGCGACAGCTGCTCGATCAGCGTGCGCGCCAGCCAGTAGTAGGGGTCGTCCGGCTCGACGGCCGCCAGGCGCGGCTCGGCCCACAGCTTCAGCACGGCCAGCTCGTAGGTGAGCCCCGAGTTGAAGAAGAGGTCGGCGTTGTTCTGGAACGGGAAGATGTGCGTCTCCTCGCCGTGGCGCACCTTCGGCCAGCGGGCCAGCGTCTGGCTGGCCGTGTAGCCGCGGTACTTGGCGTCGCGCACGATGCGGCGGAACAGCCGGCTGTGGGTGGTCTTGATGTAGCTGTGGCTGTCGATGTTCAGGTGGCACAGGGCCGAGACGTAGATCTGCAGCTTGTCCGCCTGCGGGATCGCCGGCGTCAGCGCCGGGTTCAGCGCGTGGATGCCCTCGACGATGAGCGGCTGGCCGGGCTCAAGGCGCGTGACGATCGCCGACTCGCGCCCGGTGCCGCTGCGGAAGTCGAATTCGGGCAGGTGCACCTCGCGGCCGGCCATCAACTCCTCGAGGTGGCGGTTGAACAGGTCGATCTTCAGCGCGCCCAGCGCCTCGAAGTCGAAGTCGCCGTCCTCGCCGCGCGGGGTGTCCTCGCGGTCGACGAAGTAGTTGTCCAGCGAGAGCGCGAACGGCTTCAGCCCCAGCACGCGCAGCTGCACCATCAGCCGCTTCGCGCTGCTGGTCTTGCCCGAGCTGGAGGGGCCCGCCACCAGCACCAGGCGGCCGGCCTCGGGCAGGTCGGCCACGCGCTGCGCCGCCTCGACGAAGAACTGGTTGTGGCGCGCCTCGGCCACCTGGATCAGCTCGTCGGTGCGGCCCTCCACGATGTGCTCGTTCAGGCGCCCGGTGTCCGGCACGCCGATCATCTCGACCCAGCGCGCGTCCTCGCGCAGCGTCTCGAGCAGCTTGGGCTGGCGGTGGAACGCGGGCACCGTGTCGGGGTGGCCCTTCTCGTTGGTCAGCAGCACGAAGCCCGGCGCCTCGGGCACCAGCCGGAACGCCTTCACGTAGCCGGTCGACGGCAGCTGTCGCCCGTAGTACATCAGCTGCGCGCCTTCCATGCTGTACATCATCATGGTGTCGCGGCGCAGGTACTTCGCGGCGCGCCAGGCGCGCTCGTCGCCGCGGCGGCGGAAGATCTTCAGCAGCGCGCGCAGGCCGAAGCGCTGCGGCGTCAGGCGCAGGTCCTGGGCCACCAGGTCGCGCATGCGGCCGTCCAGCCGCGAGATCTCCTCGTCCGTCAACGGCTCGGGGCGTTCCAGCTCGCAATACATGCCGCTGTCGTAGGAAAAGTGGAAATAAAGGGGATGTTCGGGAAAAAGTTGCTCGGCGGCCACGGCGGCCACGTACTGGACCGTCCGCTGGATGGTGCTCTGGGCCTGGGGGTCGCGCAGGCGGATCAGGCGCACGCGCTCGTCGCCCGACAGGGGCTCGGCCAGGGGCGTGCGGCGGCCGTTGATCGAGGCCAGGGCCACCGGATTGTCGCCCTGCAGCGAGGTAGGGTGCGACTGCTCGAGATACTGCAGCACCGTGAGGCCCGAGGGGATGTCGACCCGCCTGCCGTCGATCTCGACCGCGATCATCTCCGTTGCCATCCCCATGCCTCCCTGGTCCGACTATTTACCGTCCGTGGCCTTCTTTCCGCTATCACGGACCGTGCCAGCGCCCGCCTTGGCTGGCGCTTTGTCGGTCGCGGCCGGCTTGCCCGGATCCGCCGGGGCGGCGGCGGCGGCCGGCTTGTCGCCCGCCTCGCCGGCCTTGGCCTTGGCGCGCGATGCCGCGCGCGAGTCGTTCACGTAGAAGCCCTCGCCCTTGAAGACGATGCCCAGGCCGCCGGTGATCAGCTGCTGCACCTTGCCCCGGCAGGCGGGGCAGCGCTGGCGGCGGGGGGCCGACATGGGCTTGAACTCGCTGGTGATCGCGCCGCAGCGCGTGCACTCGTATTCGTAGGTCGGCATGGCCGGTGTCTCCTGCAGCCGGCTGGGGTGGCGCGGGCCCCCGCAGCGGCGGATCTCCGCCGGGGGCGGGTTGATGACCGGTGATCATGATCGCCCCCGCCCGGCCGTTGCGCCAGCCTGCATACCGGGCCGGGTCGGTCGGGTTGTGGAGCCCCAGCGGGTTGGTGTATGATCAGGGACAGCGCCGGGGTCGGACCGGGCCCCGCGCGGTGGCGCCTGCGGGGCGCCGCCGGACGCATTCCCGAACCCCTCCGGAGCGCCCATGGACCGCCGCCGCCCCCTGCCGTCCCGCCGCCGCCGGCCCCTGGGGCCCGTGCTGGGCACCCTGCTGGCCCTGCTGGGGGCCGCCGGCCTGCCGTCGGGCGCCGCCGGCGATCCCCTGTGCCCGCTGGCGCCGTTGCCGACGGGTGTGGCCTGGTCGAATCAATACGTGACCCAGCAGCACCGCGTGCGCGAGGCCGAGGCCAAGGCGCGCGCGGGGATGCGCATGCAGAAGGCCGCGGCCTCGCGGGACAAGGCCGCGGCCAAGGCGATGGAGGACTACGACGTCAACTACTACCGGCTGGCGATCGACCTGAACACCACCGCGCGCATCCTGACCGGGACGACGACCGTCGAGGCCACCGTGACCGGCCCCTCGCTGGCGCAGCTGGGTCTGGACTTCGGCAGCCAGTGCACGGCGACCGCCGCGCGCGCGGGCGGTTCGGTCGCCACGCTCGCGGCCGCCACGTTCTCGGCCGACATGGGCGTGCTCACGGTGAACCTCGACCGCACCTACGCCACCGGCGAGAAGGTCACCGTCCAGGTCGACTACGCGGGCAATCCCACCAGCGACTACTTCGGCTGGAATTCCTACGGCGGGCAGATGCTGGTGTGGAGCCTGAGCGAACCCTACGGCGCGCGCATCTGGTGGCCGTGCAAGGACGTCTGCACCGACAAGGCCGACTCGGTGGACATCGACATCACCGTGCCCTCGACCATGACCGCCGTCAGCAACGGCACGCTGGCCGCGGTGACCGTGCCGGCGACGGGCCGCAAGACCTTCCACTGGCAGGAGCGGTACCCGATCGCCCCGTACCTGGTCTCGCTCGCCGTGCATCCGTACTCCGTGGTCAACGACACCTACAACACCCTGGCCGGCGGCACGATGCCCGTCACGCACTACGTGGTGCCCTCGGAGCTGGCGGCGGCCACGACGGGGTTCGCGTCCACGCCGGCGATGATCGCCGCCTTCGCGGGCGTGTTCGGCGAGTACCCGTTCGTGAACGAGAAGTACGGCCACGCCCAGTTCCCCTGGGGCGGTGGCATGGAACACCAGACCTGCACCAGCATCTACTACGGCGCCTACGACGAGGGCATCGTCTCGCACGAGCTGGGCCACCAGTGGTTCGGCGACCTCATCACCTGCGCCGACTTCGGGCACATCTGGCTGAACGAGGGCTTCGCGACCTGGCTGGAGGCGGTCTGGAAGGAGCAGCATTACGGCTTCGCCGCCTACAAGGCGGAGATGGCCGGCGCGCGCTATACCGGGGCGGGGACGATCTTCGTGGAGGACCCGACCAACTTCAACGACATCTTCAACTACTCGCTCTCGTACCTGAAGGCCAGCTGGGTGCCTCACATGCTGCGCCACGTGCTGGGCGATGCCACGTTCTTCGCGGGCCTGCAGGCCTACCGAGCGCAGTACGGCTACGGCAGCGCCACGACCGAACAGTTCCGGGCCGTGATGGAGGCCGCGAGCGGCCGCGACCTGTCGGCCTTCTTCCAGCAGTGGATCTACGGGCAGTACACGCCGCGCTACGACTACGCGTGGAAGTCCGAGGCCACGGAGTCCGGCTGGCGCGTGCGCCTGCGCATCACGCAATCGCAGGTGAACACCGGCCTGTTCACGATGCCCCTCGACGTGCAGGTGACGACCGCGGCGGGCACGCAGGTGTTCGTCGTCGACAACAGCCAGGCCACGCAGTGGTACGCGTTCGACGTCGCGGCGGCGCCGACCGCGGTCACGCTCGACCCCGACGACTGGGTGCTGTGCACCAAGCGCTTCCAGAACGCCAGCGACGTGCCGGCGGCCGCCGCGGGCGTGGCTCGCCTCGTGGGTGCGGCGCCGAACCCGTTCAATCCCAACACCACCGTGCGCTTCAGCCTGCCGCGCGCGGCCGCGGCGCGCCTCGAGCTGTTCGACGCCGCCGGCCGGCTCGTGGCGGTGCTTGCCGACGGCGCCTTCGAGGCCGGCGACCACGGCGCGGCCTGGGACGGCCGCGACCGCGGGGGGCGCGACGCGGCCTCGGGCACGTACTACGCGCGCCTGACGGTCGAGGGCCGGGCCAGCACGACGGCGCTGGCCCTGGTGCGCTGATGGCGGCGCTGCTGGCGGCCTCGCTGCTGTGGGCGTTCTCCTTCGGCCTGATCAAGGGCGAGTTGGCGGGACTGTCGCCGGTGGCGGTGGCGGCCGGGCGGCTGGCCATCGCGGCGCTGGTCTTCCTGCCGCTGGCCGGCCGCGGCGTCCGGCCGGGGCGCGCGCGCCTGGAAGCGGCCGCGCTGGGCGCCGTGCAGTTCGGCCTGATGTACGTGCTCTATGTGGCCTCGTTCCGCTGGCTGGCCGCCTGGGTCGTCGCGCTGCTGACCATCTTCACCCCGCTGTTCGTCGTCCTGCTGGCCGAGGGGCCCGGCGGTCGCCTGCGCTGGCGCAGCCTGGCGGCCGTGCTGCTGGCCATCGGCGGCGCCGCCTTGGTGGCCGCGCGCGGGGGCGAGGGCGGCGCGACCTGGCCGGGCGTCGTCCTGCTGCAGGGCTCGAACCTGTGCTTCGCGATCGGGCAGGTACGGTACGGCGCGCTGCGGCGGCGGTGGGCGTCGCCCGATGCGGGCCTGGTGGCGTGGATGTACGCGGGGGCGGCCGTCGTCACCGCCGCCGCGCTGCCGCTGGCGCCCGTGTTCGGCACGCCGGCGTTCGCGGGCTGGACGGCGCGCCCGCTGCTGGTGCTGCTGTACCTGGGCCTGTTGCCCACCGCGCTGGGGTTCTGGCTGTGGAACCGCGGGGCGGCGCGCGTCCCGGCCGGCTTCCTGGCCGCCGCGAACAACCTGAAGGTGCCCCTGGCGGTGGTCGTGTCGTGGCTGGTGTTCCACGAGAAGGCGGCCGACGTGCGCGGCCTGGCCGGGTTGGCGCTGCTGGCCGGCGCGCTGGTCCTGGCCGGGCGCGGGGGGCATGTCCCGCTGGAGAAGGAACCGCCGGTCGCCTGACCAGCCTTCGGTTGTCAGGCGGGCGCCCGCGCCTCTAGAATGGGGCTCGCCCACCGGGAGACGCCGATGCCGCTGCAAGTCATCTTCGAGGACAACCACCTGCTGGCCGTCGCCAAGCCGGCGGGCCTGCTCGTGCAGGGCGACGCCAGCGGCGATGCGTCCCTGGTCGACGAGGCGCGCGCCTACCTGAAGGCGATGTTCGACAAGCCCGGCAACGCCTACGTGGGCCTGGTGCACCGGTTGGACCGCAACGTCACCGGCGTCGTGCTGCTGGCCCGCACGTCGAAGGCCGCCTCGCGCCTGTCGGCGGCATTCCGCGACGACGCCGTGGACAAGCGCTATCTTGCCGTCTGTGCGGGGACGCCCGGACCTGCGGCCGGCGAGCTGCGCCACTGGCTGGCGGCCAAGGGCGATGCCGACGGGGTCACGCGCTGCGCCGGGGCGCCATTCGCGGGCGCCCGCGAGGCCGTCCTGGAATACCGCGTGCTGGAGGCGGGACCGGGCTTCAGCCTGGTCGAGGTGCGGCCGATCACGGGCCGTCGCCACCAGATCCGCGCCCAGCTGGCCCGCGCGGGGCACCCGCTGCTGGGCGACGTCAAGTACGGCAGCGCGCGCCGGCTGCCCGACCACCGCGTGGCGCTGCATGCGCTCCGCCTGACCGTGCCGCACCCGGTGGGCGGCAGCCCGCTGGAACTGGAATGTCCCCTGCCCGCGGACTGGCCGTGGCCCGTGCCGCCCGCCCGCCCGGAGGATCGATGAACATCGCCGCCCGCGTCACGGCCGGCCTGGCCCTCGTGCTGTCGCTATCGTCGGTCGTGCCCGTGCCGGCCGGCGAGCCGGCCGACTTTCCCCTGTCCTCCCCCGCCACCGCGCCCGCCGCCAAGCCGGGCGACCCGCCGCCGGTCGCCTGGCGCACGTTCCGCGAGGCCAAGGCCGAGGCCCGCCACCTCGACCGCCCCGTGCTCGTGTTCTTCAGCGCGGCGTGGAAGGCCTCGTCGGTGCGCCTGGACCGCGAGACGTGGAGCGACCCCGCGGTGCGGCGCTACATCGAC
>CAINDZ010000012.1 GCA_903847545.1 uncultured bacterium
CCCGCCGAGACCTACCGGCACCGCCGCGACGTCGTGGGCCTGGGCGCGCGCCTGGACGTTTCGCCGCGCGCGTTCCTGGACCTCGCCTGCGATGCGCAACGCGAGCGCAACCTCGCCATCGGCGGCCTGGATGCCCTGGACCCCCGCGGCGACGAGGTGCTGGCGGCGAAAGGGTGGAGCGCGCGGGCCCGGGCCTTCATCGCCCTCGACGATCACCTGACCCTGGCGCCGGTCGCCGAGGTCGTGGAAGAGACGCGCGACGGCGCGCGCGCGGCCGACCAGTGGTGGCTGCCCGTGCCCACGGGGCACACGGATGAGCGGCTGGTGCGCCTCGGGGCGGGCCTGTGCCGGCTGTCGGGACCCGACCGCCTGCTGGCCCTGTCCTTCGAGCACCTGTCCGTCCGCGGGAACAACCTGGGCCACCTGCGCCTGGCGATGGAGCAGCGCGTGAACTGGTGGCTGAGCCTCCGCGCCTCGACGGGGGTGGTGCGCACCGCGGGCCACGGGAGCTTCGGGGCCGACGACTACGAACCCGACGTCGCCGGCGGCGCCGCGCTGCACCTGGGTCCCTGGAGCCTGGACGTGTCGGCAGGCACGTCGCGCCCGCCCGAGCCGCGGCGCTGGCTGGCCGTCACCGGCCGCACCGACTCGTGCCTGCGCGCCACCCTGCAGCGCACCTTCTGAACCGCCGTCGCCGGAGCATGCCTTGTCCCTGTTCTCCCACACCATCTTCACCGATCCCCTGCAGTTCGCGCTGACCTGCCTGGTGATGGTCGTGTCGCAGGTGATCTACGTGCTGTTCGGCTTCGGGTCGGGGCTGACGGCGGTCGGCAGCCTGGCGCTGCTGTTCCCCGAGATCAAGGACGTGGTCGTCCTGCTGCTGCTGGTGAACCTGCCGGCCGAGGTCTCGGTGGCCTGGGGCACGCGCCGGCACCTGCAGTGGCGGCCGCTGCTGGGCATCGGCGCGGGCGTGGTCGTCGGCATCCCCGTGGGCACGCGCCTGTTGAGCCACGGCGACCCGCGCATCGTGCTGGTGGGACTGGGCTGGTTCCTGATCGCGGTGGGCCTGGTCTTCCTGCGACTGCCGCAGGGCGGCCGCCACCAGCCGCCCGCGTGGGCCGGGCCGCCGACGGGATTGGTCTCCGGGCTGCTGACGGGACTGTTCGGCACCGGTGGGCCGCCCGTCATCATCTGGTACCACCTGAGCACGGCCGACAAGACGCTGTTCCGCGGCCACCTCATGACGATCTTCCTGCTGATGACGCTGGTGCGCGTGCCCTCGTACGCGCTCGACGGCCTGGTGACGCCCGCGCGCCTGTGGTCGTCGCTGGCGGTGCTGCCGGCGGTGCTGTTGGGTGCGTGGCTGGGCCATCGCCTGCATGTGCGCATCAGCGACAGGCTCTTCCGCATCCTCGTCTGCGTGCTGCTGGTGCTGCTGGGGGCGATGCTGCTGGTCCGCCACTAGGCCGACCGCGGCACGCGGCGCGGCCGTCAGGAATGCAGGCGCCCCTCGTCGAGCAGGCGACACCCTTCCATCAGGACAGACTCGAGCGGCAGTCCGATATTGGGCGCCGGAAGGTCGGCCGTGGGCTCGACGGCAAAGCGGCCGTCGTCTTCCCAGGCGATGACGCGATGGACGGCGGGGCCGCCGCGCAGGTCGCCGCAGGCCGCGTGCGTCAACTGCCCGCGGTCGAGGTACACCACCGCGCGCTCGCCGCAGCCGCGCTCGAGGTCGATGCGCACCGACTTGAGGCTCTGGGCCAGCGCCTGCAGCAGGTCGGTGAACGCGAAGGCCGTGAACGCGGCCTGGAAGCTGCCGCGGCGCGCCGGGCCCGCGTCGTCGCGACCGCCGGCCGCCGCCGCCCGCAGCGCCTTGCGCAGGCGCGCCGCCGCCAGGTCGGTGTCGCGCGGCAGCGTGAACACGTCGTCGAATCCCGCGTCGAACAGCGTCAGCAGGCGCGCCGGCTCGCAGTGCCCGGACACGGCGTACAGCGGCGCGTGCGCGCCGGCGGCCAGGCGCCCGCGCGCCTGCAGCACGTCGCGCGCGATGCCGTCGTCCAGCACGAAGACGGCGGACGGGGCCTGCCGCGCGCACAGCGCCGCGGCATCGTCGAGCCCCGTCGCCTCGACGACGCGGTAGCCCAGGTGGGCCAGCCGCGCGGCGAACGGGCGCAGGACACGCGGCGCCTCGCCGACCAGCAGCACCTGCTGGCGCGCGGTCGCCAGCAGCTCGCCCTCGCTGCGCTCGAGCAGGGACAGGTAGCGCTCGATCACCTCGGCGCGCGCCAGGCGGCCGCTGCGCGCGCGCAGGTCGGCGCGTGCCAGCAGGCCGCCGCCGGGCGCCTCGCCGTCATTGCCGGCGCCGTGCAGGTGGTGGCGCCAGACCACCGCCAGCACCTCGCCCGCCGTCGCCACCTGCGGCTCGCGACGTCCCATCTCCTCGGGATTCGCGCGCTCGCCCAGCAGTTGCCGCATCGCCGCCAGCGCGCCCTCGACCGGCCACGGGAAGCCGACCGCCGCGGCGTCGGCCAGCGTGCGCGTCCAGTCGACGCCGGTTCCGTCGTCCGCGAGCAGCGCCGCGACGTCGGCCGCCGGCGGGGGCGCCGCCACGAGCAGCAGCACGGCAGCCTCGAGCCCGTCGACGGCCAGCCGCTCGAGCCCGCAGGCCTCGCCCAGCGCGCGCGCCTCGCGACACAGCACGTCGCTGGGCGGCAGCGCGGCCTGGTCGTCCGCGCGCGCCGTCGCGTGCAGGCGCAGGGCGCGCAGCAGGCTGCGCTGCATCGCGGCATAGGGCGCGACGGCATCGAGCAGGGTGGAACTGACGGCATCCAGCCGCGTCACGGGCACGCGCGGCGCGGGCACTTGCCCGTCGCGCAGCCAGTCTCGCCAGGCGCCGGCCATCTCGGCCGCCACCAGGACGTGGCCCACCGCGCCGCCGCGCAGGCAGGCCGCGGCCTGCTCGGCCTCGGCGGCCGCCGTCAGCGGCCGGCCCTCGCGCTCGAAGACCGGCGCCAGGAAGCTGGGCAGGAAGCCGCCGGCCGCCACGAGCAGCACGCCCGGGCCGTGTCCCTCGACCGGCGCCGGTTCGGCGGCGGCGCCGGCATCGGCCGGGACCTCGTCGCCGGCCGCCTCGAAGAGCTCGGGCAGCTCGATCATGCGCAGCGGCGCCTCGAGCGCGTCGCCGGCCGGCAGGCACGCGTCGATGAGGCGCAGGAACGTCACCTCGGGCACCACGCACAGCTCGAGTCGCGCGCAGGGCAGGCGCCGCCTGAGCTCGGCCAGCGCCGCGGTGTCGCGCGGGTCGACCGCCGCCGCCTGCAGCACGCCGGTCGCGGAGTCGAGCGCGAGCGGCAGCACCAGCCGCCGCCGCGCCAGCCCCGCCGGCAGGCGCCGCAGCAGGTCGCGCGACGGCGGCTGCTGCTCGGGATCGTAGGCCGGCACGCCGTACTGCTCGGAGAGCGCGCACGCCAGCTGCAGCTCGGTCAGGCAGCCCTCGTAGACCAGGTGCGTGCCCAGCCGTCCGCCCAGCCCCTGCTGGCGGCGCAATGCCGCGGCCACCTGCTCCGCCGTGACGAAGCCCAGGCGGATCAGGATCTGGTCGAGGCGTTCGGTGCGCGGCGTGTCCATGTCAGGCATGCACCGGCGCGGGCCGCGTCTCGGCGCGCGTTCGCTGGGCCAGGGTGGCCGGTTCGGCGGCGTAGCGCACGGCTTCGTCCGCGGTGATGACGCCCTCGGCGATGAGCTGTCCCAGGTGCTGGTCCAGCAGCTGCATGCCCTCCTTGCGGGCCGTCGTCATGACGTTGTTGATGAGGTGGCTCTTCTGCTCGCGGATCAGGTTGCGCACCGCGGGATTGCCCACGAGCACCTCGAGCGCCGCCACCCGGCCGCGCTTGTCGGCGCGCCGCACCAGCTGCTGCGAGCACACGCCCACCAGCACCTCCGACAGCATGTGCCGGATCTGCGTCTGCTGGTTGCCCGGGAACGGGTCCACGATGCGGCTGATGGTCTGCGCCGCCGAGCGCGTGTGCAGCGTGCCCAGCACCAGCTGCCCCACCTCGCTCGCGGTCAACGCCAGCGAGATCGTCTCGAGGTCGCGCATCTCGCCGACCAGGATCACGTTCGGGTCCTCGCGCAGCGACGCGCGCAGCGCCGACGCGAACGTCGCGCAGTGCTCGCCCACCTGCCGCTGGTTGATCAGGCAGTTCTTATTGGGGTGGATGAACTCGAGCGGGTCCTCGAGCGTGATGATGTGCCCGTGCATCGTCTCGTTGAGGTGGTTGACCATCGCCGCCAGCGTGGTCGACTTGCCGGAGTTCGTCGGCCCCGTCACCAGAATCAGCCCCGACCGCGCCGTCAGCATGTTCTTCAGCACCGGCGGCATCCCCAGCTGGTCCAGCGTCGGGACCTCGTTGGGGATGATGCGGAAGGCGGCCGCCAGGCCCGGGTACTTGCGGTAGGCGTTGATGCGGAAGCGCGCCACGCCCGGCAGCGTGTACGCCAGGTCGAGGTCGCCATCGCGCTCGAGCGCCTGGATCTGCGCGTCGGTCAGCAGCTCGTAGATGGTGATCCGCAGCTCTTCCTCGGTCAGCGGACGGTGCTCGCCGCGCTGCAGCACGCCGTTGATGCGCAGCATCGGCTCACAGTTCGCGCTCAGGTGCAGGTCCGAGACGGAGTACTCCTGCATAATCTTGAGAAAGGCGTCGATGCGGGGCATGACCATCCCTGTCGTCGGTTCCGTCGGGCGTCGGAGCGGACTTCCGGGATGGTCAAAAGCAAGGAGCGTGCCCGCTTGCGACGACGCAATACGCTGTGTCGCAACGCGCTACAAAGATCACGAAAGTGTTCAGGAGGGTTGGCGCCCGATTGCGCACCGCCCGGGCAAATCCGGCCGGGCCGCGCGCACCCGGGTCAGAAGGCCAGCGAGGCCGCCAGTTGCAGCTGCCACAGGTGGGCCCCCGGCACGGGCGCCTGCACGCCCGGCAGCGGGTCGACGGCCTTCAGCGGCTGGGCTCCGCTGAAGTCGCGCAGCAGCTGCCGGGTCAGCCCGCGGCTGTAGCGCAGGTCCAGGCGCACCGACCCCACCCGCCGCACCAGGCCCGCGTGCGCCAGGAAGTCGATGTCCTTGTAGCCCCACCGCTCGGACGGATCGCCGGGAAACGCGGACCACTGCTCCTTGAGCTTGGCGGCCGCCGAGAGCCCGGCGTACGGATGCGGCAGGCCGGGCGGCAGCGCCGTCAGCTCGAGCAGCCCCACCACCTGCAGCACGTGCAGCGTCACCTCGGCATCGCCCCGCAGCGCCGGGTTGGTGTCGGTGATGAAGATGGTCGGCTGCGAACCGCGCTTGAGCGCGTACTCGGCGGCGTAGGCCAGGTCGAGGCCCGGCGCCACCGGCGAGCGGTCGCCCAGCCCCAGCACGGGACCGGCGCCGTCGTTGTCCAGACCGACATGGGTCAGCGCCCAGCCCAGCGACACCTCGGCGGCGGCGGCGCCACGCGGCGGCGACAGGACAGCCACGACGGCGAGCACCGCCAGGGCCGCCGACAGCACGGGCCGCGCGCGCATCAGTGGCCGCCGCCGAAGAGCTTCTCGCCCGCCTCGACGGCGAACGGCAGTGTGTTGGAGCGCGGCGGCAGCGTGCAGTTGAAGGCGTCGGGGTTGTAGTCGCACAGCGGGTTGTATGCGTAGTTGAAGTCGACCTCGACCAGGCCCTCGCTGTCCAGCTTCAGGTCCAGGTAGCGCCCGCCGCCGTAGGTGTCCTTGCCGGTGGTGGCGTCGTAGAACGGCAGCCACAGGTAGTCGGGGTGCTCGCTGCCGACCATCCCGAAGACGCCGAGCCGGTGCGCCTGCCCGCCGTAAGTGAAGGCGACGGTGCCCTTGCGCACGTACTTCACCTCGTTGCCCTTGCGCTTGACCAGCGTCACGGTGTCGGGCTTCGCCTCGGCAACCAGCTTCGTGCGGAACCGCAGGTCCGGCTTCGGGAAGTAGTAGTTCAGGCCCTCGAACGTCTCGATGGCCCCGGCCGGCAGCGGCGAGGCGTCCGGCTTGCGGAACTCCTCGTTCTTGTCGATGCGCATCTCGACCAGCGCGATCTCCCACGCCTCGTGCTGGGCGTCATCCATCACGACGGGCCCGGGCGCCTGCTCGGCGGAGCG
>CAINDZ010000013.1 GCA_903847545.1 uncultured bacterium
ACCGCCAGCACCTCGGTGTCGTAGCCGCCCTCGAGCATCACCGCGATGCGCCCGCCGCACAATTCGTCGGCCGCCTGCACCAGCTGCCGGCACGCCCACGCGTAGCCGGCCAGCGAGTACTGCAGCTGCGCCAGGGGATCGCGCCAGTGGGCGTCCCATCCCGCCGAGACCAGCAGCAGGTCGGGCGCGAACCGCCGCAACTGCGGCAACACCACGCGTGCGAATGCGGACTTCAGGGCGACGTCACCCGCGCCCGGAGGCAGCGGGATGTTGACGTTGGCGCCGGCGCCCGCGCCGGTCCCGGTCGCGTCGTACCAACCGGTGCCCGGCCACAGCGGATACTGGTGCAGCGAGACGAAGAGCACGGAGGGATCGGCGAGGAAGATGTCCTGCGTGCCGTTGCCGTGGTGCACGTCGATGTCGACGATGGCGATACGCGGCGCCGCGCCGGCGCGGCCGCCGGCCATGGCCGCCTGCGCCGCGCGGGCCGCGACAGCGACGTTGTTGAAGACACAGAATCCCATCGTGCGCGAGGGCGTGGCGTGGTGCCCGGGCGGCCGCACCAATGCGAGGCCGCGACCCGCCTCGCCGCGTGCGACCGCCGTCGCCAGGTCGACCGCCGCCCCCGCCGCGCACAACGAGGCACGCCAGGTGTGCCCGTTCGCGTAGGTGTCCTCGTCCAGCATGACGGGCGCGCCGGCGACGCGCTGCGCCACGCCGTCGATGTGGGCGGCCTCGTGCGCCAGCAGCAGCTCGTCGCGTGTCGCCTCGCGGACGGCCAGGGGCACGAACGCGGCGGCCAGGCCTGTGCGCTCAAGCTCATGGTCGACGGCGACCAGCCGCTCGGGCCTCTCGGGGTGGCCCTCCTTGGCGTGCTCGCGGAACAGCGGGGAACCGGCCAGCAGCAGGCGTGGCGGCATCTGGTGACCTCGGCGCAAGGTTGGGGCCGTCGCGCGCGACCGGGACCCGACCGCGCGTCCTCCACTACAACCGCACCGCCCCACACTGTCAACGGCGCCGGACAGAAAGGGACCCGGACTGTCGCCCGGGTCCCGATGGCTTCCGCAATCCTGCGCCTCCGGCCTAGCCCTCGGCCTCCTGCGCACCGGGCGCTTCCGGCGCGGGCGGGTTCAGGCGCGCATGCACGGCCTGCACCGTGGCCCAGGCGCAGCGAGTCAGCGTGGGCCGGCCGACGAGCGCGCGGCGGATTTCGTCGAGGATCGCCGGCCCCAGGTCGGCCGCGGTGCGGAAGGCCCCGCCCACGAAGAAGGGGCGCCGCCCGTTGCCGTCGGGCCAGTGCACGCCGATGGTGCCGCCGTAGACGTTGCGCGAGCCGGAAAGGTGCTTGAGCTGCATCGAGAACATGCGATCGGGCTCGACCAGCACGTGCGCGATGCCGGTCAGCGCCAGCGCCAGGGCATCGACGTGCAGCACATGGCCGCCCGTCTGGTCGACGCTTGCGTACACGACCGGCAGGCGGCAGCCCGCCTCGCCCGTGACGCAGCGCACGGCCAGTTCCATGTCCAGGTCGGACAGGCGTACCGGCGTCGAGCGCACGGCCAGCGCGCCGTCCATCGCGCCGCCGAGCTCCTCGATGAGCGTGTGGACGATGACCGGCTTCTTGACCGCGGGCACCGGCACGCCGGGCGCGCGCGCATCGGCCGAGACGCGGACCGAGATCCACGCATCATCCGCCTGCCGCGAGTAGACCAGCGTCGTGGCCCACTTCAACGGGCCTTCCTGACGGGCGAAGCCGACGGCCACCGCCTCGTCCTCGGGCAGGTTGACGCGCAGCACGCGCACCAACTCTTCCCCTTCACTGGTGGTGAAGGTGTCGGACGTGTCGAAGCCCGCAAGCGCCTCGGGCGTGAGCGCGGTCTCGGGGGTCGCAAGGATCCACTCGCGGACCACGCGGAGGAACTCGGCAGGATCGGCACCATGGTCGACCGGGAATTCCGTGGCAAACAACAGCATCATTGTACTTCCTGTGTCATTTGGGCGATGACCACTGGACCAATTATAATATAAACCCAAACGGAAAGAAAAGCCCACTATTCCGTCTCGCGGAACTGTCCGCCATAAGTTGTTAAAATTATGCATGTTGCGAGATCAAAAAGTTTAACCTGTCGGTGAATCGGAACGCGTGGCGGAGTCTTTATACATGACATTAGGTCAAATGAGCAGGCAATGAAAGGAACTGATGCCGATTGAACGGGACGTCAATCCCTTGCGCCCGCGCAAGTTGACCGCGAATCGGCCGCGCCTTTGCGCACCGGAAGTGGACGCGCAGCGACGGAAGCGGGATAATGCCGGGACGACTGCACGCGATGGCAGAAGAAATCGCCCTGTACCGATCGCCCATGAGCATCGACACCTTCACCACGGACGCGATCGGGGCCGCATCATGAACTCCCCCGTCATCTCGAAGTCGAAGTTCCTGTCCGGCATCCAGTGCCCCCTGCTGCTGTGGACGCAGTACAACAACCGCGGCGCCATCCCGCCCACCGATGCGGGCACGCAGTACATCTTCGACATGGGGCACACCGTCGGCGACCTGGCCAAGAAGCTGTGGCCCGACGGCATCGAGGTGCCCGCTGGCGGCGTAGACCGTCCCGACCTCGACGCCACGGTGGCCACGACGCGCGAGGTCCTGCGCCGGCGCAAGCCCGTCTTCGAGGCCAGCTTCCTGAGCGACGAGCCCGCCGGCCGGCGCTACGTGCGGGCCGACGTCATGGTGCCGGCGCCCGGCGGCGCGTGGGACCTGGTCGAGGTGAAGTCGTCGACGCGCACCAAGGACGTGAACATCTGGGACGTGGCGTTCCAGGCGGGCGCCATCGAGGGCGCCGGCGTGAAGCTGCGCCGCCTGTCGCTGATGCACATCGACACCGGCTACGTGCGCAGCGGCCCCATCGAGCCCGCGCGCCTGTTCGCCGCCGACGACGTGACCGACCAGGCGCGCACGCGCATGCACGACGTGCCCGCCATGTTCGCCGACTACGCCGCGACGATCGGAGGGCCGCGTCCCGAGGTGCCCATCGGCCCGCATTGCGTCAACCCGTACACGTGCGCCATGAAGGGCGTGTGCTGGGCCCACCTGCCCGAGCACCACGTTTCCACGCTGGTCGGCGCCGGGCGCAAGTCGTTCGATTGGGTGGCACGAGGAATCCACGACGTGACGGCCATCCCGCAGCGCGAACTGTCGGGAACGCAGCGCGTGCAGGCGGGCGCCGTCCGGGCCGGCCGGATGATGGTCGACACGCACGCCGTGCACACGCTGCTCGACAAACTGGAGTACCCGCTCTGGCACCTCGACTTCGAGTCGGTGAACCCGGCGGTGCCGCTGTTCGACGGCACGCGGTCGTTCCAGCAGGTGCCCTTCCAGTTCTCGCTGCACGTGCAGGAGTCGCCCGGCGCCGCGCCGGAGCACATCGAATACCTCTCGACGGATGACCGGGATCCCCGGCCGGG
>CAINDZ010000014.1 GCA_903847545.1 uncultured bacterium
CGCGCCCTTCACCGACTGCCGGCCCCGCTGCTCCTGCCGCTGGCCGCCGTGGCCCTGGCCGCCCTGACCCTGGCCGCCGCCCTGCTGGCCGGCCTGTCCGGGTGCGAAAGCGCCCCCACCCCCCCCGCCTGGGACAACCCCGTCGACCCGCAGGGCCCCGCCGATGGCGATCCGCTGCACCTGACGGTCCTGGCGGTGGGCAGCACCCTCAACCTGACCTGGGACCAGCCGCAGGGACGGGGCATCGCCGAGTACGCCATCAGCCATGCCGTGCACCCGGACTCGGCCTGGAGCAGCGTCACCCGCGTGGCCCACTCGACGGGCATCAACAACTTCTATCCCTACGAGGAAGCCACCCCGACGCAGTGGCACTGGTTCCGCGTGCAGGCGATGGACGAGGACGGCAACGCGCAGCTGGCCGACTACGCCACGGCGGCGGGCGCGCTGCTGGGCCCCACGGTGATCATCAACGAGGGCGGCGGCACGGTCGCCTCGCGCCACCTGACGGTGAAGGTGGTCGTCTCGCGCGGCACCTCGCTGCGCGTGTCGCTGGGCCCCACGTTCACGCCCGAGACCACGTACGCCGCCGCGGCGGCGGGCGACACCGCCGTGATCGCGCTGGATGCGCCGACCGCGGCGCAGGGCGACAGCGTCAAGGTGCGGGTGCGCTCGGTGGACGGCACCTACACGTCGCTGGCCACGGTCACGGCCGCGAAGGTCGATTTTTCGCCAGATTTCACGCTGCACGGCGGCGGCACGGTGGTGGGAGCCCGCGCGGTCAGTCTCGACGTGCCGCTGGCCGGCGTCCAGCAGATGCGCTTCGCCACCAGCGAGGCCGGCCTGGTCGTGGCGCCCTGGCTTCCCGCCGTGGACGGCGCCGCAAGCGCCATGCTTTCCGCCGAGCCCGTCGCCCAGCAGGTGTGGGGCGAGTTCGACGGCGACTTCGGCTTCCACAGCACCTCGCACATCACCCTGACGCCCGACCTCCTGACCGGCGCCACGTTCGCGTTGCTCCTGCCCGAGAGCGGCATCACGACGACGCGCAACATCCGCGGCGTCCTGACCGGCAAGGGGACCGTCGTCAAGTGGTCCGAGAGCGGCGACCTGGCCGGCGCGCCCTGGGTGGCCTTCAGCGACACGATCGACATCACGCTGTCCGAGGGCGCCGGGACCAAGACGGTCTACCTGAAGACCTACAACGACTGGACCAGCTCCGCCGTGCTCCATGACACCGCCACGCTGGTCCTGACCGGGGCCGACCCCGCCCGCTGAAACGGGGCGCGCCCCGGCCGGGTCCGGGGCGCGCCGCGACGGCCGCCCCCATCGGTCACGCCCCCACAGATCCCACCCCCGCCACATTCCCGACACACTTCCACAACAAAACATTACCGATCATATCTTTTTAACACAAAACACAAGACAAATCATGTCCAATCTCAAAACATGCTTGCATAAGTGCGCATATGTCACGCGTTTATGACCGTTTGAGGTTCAATTTGGGATTAAATACCACCTAGACGGTCATCATTGTTTTGTGCGATCATCTGATCAATGCGAACGGCTTCCAGCACCCGTCCGGGAGACACGGCCCCTTGCCGCCGTCCCGGAGTTCCCGGGGACCGGAAGCCGTGCTCGATCAAACGGAAGGCCGGCCGCCCACCATGCCGCGCGTCCGTGTCCAACTGGGAGGGTTGCACATGAAATTCAGTAACGTCGCTCTGCGCGTGGGCCTGCTGGCCGCCATCGTGCTGGTGCCCCTGGGCGCCCACGCCGACTCCATGTCCAAGCTGGATCCGCGAGCCCGTGTCGCGCTGGCCGAACTTCGCGGCGGCGTCGAGCCGATGACGCTGCAGGAGATGGGCGGCTCCGTCGATGCCCAGGGCAACCTGGACGTCTTCATCAGCGGCAACGTCAGCCGCTCGGCCCTCGAGTCCGCCGGCGCCATCATCCGCAGCGAGCTGCCCGGCGGCATCTTCACCGCCTTCATTCCCGACACGGCCGTCGAGGCCGTCGCGGCCCTGCCCGGCGTCGACCGCATCGACGGCGCCGTCAAGTACGAGGAGAACCTGAACGCGTCGGTGCCGACCACCAAGGTCGACCTGCAGCGCGGCGCCGGCCCGGCGTTCGCGGGCTACAACGGCGCGGGTGTCCTCATCGGCGACATCGACTCGGGCATCAGCTACGCCCATGGCGATTTCGACGACGCCGCGGGCAACACGCGCATCGTCGCCATCTGGGACCAGACGGTCTCCACGGGCACGCCCCCGATGGCCTACACGTACGGCTCCGAGTACCTGCCGGCGGCCATCGACGCCAACACCGCGCAGGGCAAGGACACCAACGGCCACGGCACGCACGTGATGGGCATCGCCGCCGGCGACGGCTCGCTCACGGGCGGCACGGTCGCCGCGTACACGTACGCCGGCATGGCCCCCATGGCGGGCATCGTCGAGATCAAGTCCACCTACACGGACACGCAGATCGCCGACGGCGCCGCCTACTTCTTCTCGATCGCCGCCGCGCAGGGCAAGAACGCCGTGCTGAACATCTCGCTGGGCGGCCAGTACGGCCCGCACGACGGCACCGCGCCCCTGTCGGTGGCCCTCGACGGCCTGGTCGGCCCCGGCCGCGCCATCTGCGTGTCGGCCGGCAACGACGGCGGCACCACCTCGCCGCTGAGCCATCGCCACGCCAAGGTGTACGCCAACGGCGCCCCGGCCTCGGCCGTGCTGACGCTGTCCGGCACCGCCTCCGCCCGCATCGTGGGCGTCAACGGCTACTACGACTCGGCTGACGCGATGACCGTCACGGTGTCGCACCCGACCTACGGCTCGTTCGGCCCCTACGCGTTCGGCGCCGTCAACGCCGCCTACCCCGGCGTCCAGTTCGGCACCGGCACGACCAAGGGCTACCTCTACCTGGAGAACGGCTACGCCCTGTCCCCGTCGGGCGACCCGCAGGTCTACTGCGAGATCAAGGCCGGCACGACGACCGGCTCGACGTTCAACGGCAACTGGACGTTCACGTTCACGCCGACGGCGCCGGCCGGCCCCGAGGGCGGCCGCGTCGACCTGTGGCGCTTCTACAGCAGCAACACGGCCATCGTCGCGAACTTCTCGTCGGGCATCGACGACGCCTGCCTACTGGGCGGCGACATCGCCACGTCGAACAACGTGATCACCTGCGGCGCCTGGACGACGAAGACCAGCTGGACCAACTGCGCCAACCTGGGCATCTCGTTCTCGGCCACGACGCCGGCCACCGTCGTCAACGGCCTCGCGTCGTTCTCGTCGAACGGCCCGACGCGCGACGGCCGCACCAAGCCCGACATCGCGGCCCCCGGCCACGGCATCGGCTCGTCGACGACGCAGGACGTCTCGCTGGGCACCTGCACGACGACCAGCACGTACTACTCGTACCTGAACGACGGCATGAAGCACTTCATCAACTCGGGCACCTCGATGGCCGCCCCGCACGTGACGGGCGCCGTCGCGCTGCTGTTCCAGAAGTACGGCGCGCTGACCCGCGCGCAGGTCATGCAGCACCTGACGGCGGCCGCCCTGGTGGACGCCAACACCGGCGCCGTGCCCAACAACTCGTGGGGCGTCGGCAAGCTGCGCGTCGACCTGACCGACCCGACCGCGACGGTGGCCACGCCCAACGGCGGCGAGCTGCTGATCACCGGCTACCCGACCGACATCATCTGGACGGCCGCGGACCCCGTGTGGACCGGCGTGAGCAGCGTGGACATCCAGCTGTCGCGCGACAGCGGCGCCACCTGGGAACCGGTCGCCACGGGCATCGCCAACACCGGCCTGCACACGTGGACCCCGACCGGCCCGGCGACCTACACCGCGCTGATCAAGGTCACGGCGCACGACGGCGTGAACAACACCGGCTCGGACGTCAGCAACGCGGTGTTCGCGATCGACAACGAGGTCGTCGCCAACGAGCTGCCCTCGTTCCTGGCCGACAACACGGACGGCGGCGTCAGCCTGACGTGGCGCTTCGCCGATGCCGGCCGCTACGTGCAGTCGTGGGTCGAACGCGCCTCGACGGGCGACTTCTCGCGCCTGGACGCCCCGGTCAACGTCACGGCCGACGGCTTCAGCGTCGTCGACAAGACGGCCGAGTCCGGCGTGACCTACCAGTACCGCATCGCCGCCACCGAGACGAACGGCACCGAGGTCCGCTTCGCCGCCGTGTCCATCTCGGCCAACAACGGCATCACCGCCTTCGCGGTGGGCCGCGCTTTCCCGAACCCGACGGCCACCGGCTCGACGATCGCCTTCGCGGTGCCCCGCGCCTCGGCGGTCTCGGTGAAGGTGTACGACGTGGCGGGCCGCCTGGTCAGCACGCTGGCCGACCAGCAGTTCGCCGCGGGCCGCCACGAG
>CAINDZ010000015.1 GCA_903847545.1 uncultured bacterium
CTCGTGTTCGCGGCCGGCGACGAGGCCGCGCCGGCCGTGCCCGCGCCCGGCTCGCCGGTGATCGACGCCGATGGCCGCACCCTCGGCACCTGGGCCTCGGCCGGCTGGTCCGCGCTCTGGCAGGCGCCGGTGGCGCTCGCCTACCTCGACCGCGCCCACCGCACGCCGGGCGCCACCCTGCACGTGGCGATGGCCGACGGCGCACTTGCGCCGGCGCAAGTGCGCCTGTCGCCGCTGCACGCCGCGGCCGGGACCGCCGACCGCGCGCGCCGCCTGCACGAGCGCGCCGTGCACCGCTTCGGCCTGGGCGACGACCAGGGCGCCATCGACCTGCTGCAGCAGGCGCTGCGCGCCGACCCCTCGCTGGCCGAAGCCGCCGAGGCGCTGGGCGTCATCCTCGGCCGCCACGGGCGCTACCACGAGGCCATCGACATCTTCCGCGGGCTCGAGGAGCTGGCGCCGCACGAGCCGCTGGTCCACACGAACCTGTCGCTCTTCTACATGAAGATCGGCGACAAGGCCGAGGCCGAGCGCCAGCGCGAGCAGGCCACGCTCAAGCGCTTCGCCAACCTGGATGACGACCGCACGGCCGCCGAGCGCGCCGCCGCCGAGGCCGCGACCCGCCGCGCCGACGCCGGGCGCAAGTTGGCGATGTTTCGCGAGGTGCTCGTGCTGGATCCGCAGGACGGCCTGGCGCTGATGGGCGCGGCGGGGGCGCTGGCCACGCTGGAACGCCCGGAGGAGGCCGAGCCCCTGTACGCGCGCGCCCTCGCGGCGCAGCCGGCGAACAGCGCCGTGTACCTGGCGCACGGGCGGGTGCTCGAGTTGCTGGGCCGGACGCAGGAGGCGGCGGCGGCCTATGCCTCGGGCGTGGCGGTGGCGTCGCGCAAGGGCGACCTGCAGCCGCTGCGCGAAATGGAGCACCGGCTGCTGATGCTGACGGCGGCGGGCAGCTGACCCTCCCGACGCCGGCCGCGGCGCCTACACCGCGTGCCTCGAGACGATCGCCGGCGTCACCTGGTCCAGCCGCGTCACCGCGCCCGTCACCGCCTCCGCCTGCGCCCCCCACGCCATGAGCGGCACCGGGTTGGTGGTGTGCCGCCTGGTCGTGGCATCCTCGAGGTTGCCGTGGTCGCTGGTCAGCAGCACCTGCGCGCGGCCGTCGCGCAGCTCCGCGTCCAGCTCGGCCAGCACCGCCCGCACGAACGCGTCCAGCTTCGCCAACTCGCCCGCGATGACATCCGCCTCGCCGGTGTGCCCCGCCTTGTCGCTCAGGAAGTACTCGTACAGCGTGAAGCCGCCGGCGCGCGACGCGCGTCCCAGCACGCGCCCCGCCTCGTCGGCGGTCATGGGCTGCAGGTCGAAACCGCGCGCGATCAGGTCGGCGTTCGTGAAGTCCTGGTAGATCGAGCGCCCGGCCGCGACGTCGTCCATCGTGAAGAAGGGCAGGTCGGCCGCCAGGTTGGCCACCGTCGTCGCCGACAGCGTCAACTGCTTCTCGCGCGACAGCTCCCAGAAGCGCGGCCGGAACGCGTTGAGGAAGCGCGCCGGGACGCCGCGCAGCGTGAGCGTGCGCAGCACCGAGTGCTCGAGCAGGATCGCGCGCAGCGCCTCGTTGGGAAACCCGGTCAGGTGCTTGCCGATCGCCGCCTGGCTGTTGACGCCCGACAGCAGCGTGGTCTGGCCCGTGGCGCTCTGCGGCGTGCCGGGCACGCCGAGCACGGCGTCGATCGCGCGCGCCCACCCGCCGCCGAACGCCGGCACCGCGCCGGCCAGCGCGGCCTGCGCGTCAGGCAGGCGGAACACCTCGCCGCCGTACGCGTGCTGCGGGTTGACGTGCCGGTCGGGAACGCCCCAACCGAGGCCGTCGATGAAGATGAGGATCGTGATCGGCAACCCAGCCCCCGGTCCTGTCGTCTGTGGCGTGGAACGGCCGGCGGCCCGCCGGCAGGGGCAAGATGCCCCTCGAGGCGCTGGATCGCCACGCAACCCCGCGTGAAAACGCATTTTAGTAATCACTAAATATTTTTGTTTTTACAAAAATCAGGTTGCGCGCGCGGCCTTCGCCACCAAGATTTCGCCCGAGTGCTGCCGAGAACGAGTCTCAACATCCGCAAGGAGTCATCATGCTTCCCTCCCCTCGCCTGACCCTGGTCCTGGGCGCGGCCGCGCTGGCCGCCGCGCTGGCCGCCCCCGCCCCGGCCCGCGCCGACGCCCGGCGCTTCGCCTGGAGCTACGAGTCCACCACGGCCCCGAAGGGGACGCGCGAGTTCGAGCAGTGGGTCACCTGGAGCACGACCAAGCCGTCCGACCCGCTCTACGACCGCGTGGAGTTCCGCCACGAGCTGGAGTTCGGCCTGACCGACCGCGTGCAGCTGGGCGTGTACCTGACCGACTGGCGCTACACGCGCACCAGCAACGGCTCGGACACCGAGGTGCGCTCGACCGCGGCCGAGATCATCGCCAACGTGGCCGACCCGGCGACGTCGCCGGTCGGCGTGGCGCTGTACGGCGAGGTCGCCGTGGGCGCCGAGAAGTTCGCGCTCGAGGCCAAGCTGCTCCTCGAGAAGCCGCTGGGCCCCGTGGTGCTGGTGTCGAACACGGTGCTCGAGGCCGAGTGGGAAGGCGAAGACTGGGTCGAGGACGTGGGCACGTTCGAGCAGACCGTCGGCCTGGGCTGGGACATGTCGCCGTCGCTGCTGCTGGGTGTCGAGGGACAACTCGAGAAGGAGCTGCCCGGCTGGAAGGGCGGCGAGCCCACGATCGTCTGGGCCGGGCCGAGCGCCTCGCTGCGCCTTCCCGCGTTCTGGGTGACGGCCGCGACCCTGCTGCAGACCACCGGCGAGGGCGGTGAGCCCGACGTGAAGGTCCGCACGCTGTTCGGGTTCGATTTCTAGGCGGGAGCGACGAAACCCTGGCCGGGAGCAGCAACACATGGCACGCACATCTCATCACCGGCTGCTGGGAATCCTGCGGGTCATCGCCCTGCCGACGCTCCTGGCCGGCTGCGCCTCGCTCGTCGAGAGGGCCCCGCTGGTGACGCCCGAACGGATGGCGGCGGCGAGCGGTCGCGGCATCGATCCGGGCGTCGCCGCGCGCGGGCGGGATCTCTACGTGGGCGCCTGCGCGCGCTGCCACAGCCCGGTGGCGGTCGCGAGCCGGACGCCGCAACAGTGGGACGGGATCCTCCCCCGCATGGCCGCGAAGGCGCAGCTCGCGCCGGGCGACCTCGACGCGCTGCGCGCCTATGTCGCGCTCGTGTCCCCGCCCGCTCGCTGAGCCCCCGCCGCTCCCGCGCGCGCGGCGGCGCCGTGCTTGTGCGCCAGCGCCAGCATCACGTCCGCCTTCGCGACGCGCCCCAGCAAGCGGTCGTTGCGGCCGTCGACGACCGGCAGCCGCTCGCCGTCGTGCCGCGCAAACGCCTCGATGGCC
>CAINDZ010000016.1 GCA_903847545.1 uncultured bacterium
CCTGGCAATGGCGCTCACGGCGCTCGGGGCCTTCGACGAGGCGCGCGCGGCGCTGCTCGACCTGCTGGCGACCTGCCGCGCGGGCGGCTACCGCGAGCAGGAGGCCCTGGTGCTCGGCCAGCTGGCGCGGATCGAGCAGGCCCACGGCCGCCACGTCGAGGCGCGCGCCCTGTGGCGGCAGGTGGTGGCGATGGGCCTGTCCGCGGGCGCCGATGGCCTGGCGGCCGCAGTGGAGGTCCCGCAGTCGCTCATGCTTGACGGCCATCCCGCGCAGGCCCGGCAGTACGCCGACTCGCTGGCGGCGGCGCTCTCGCTGGTGGACGATTCCTACCAGGCCGCGCAACTCGACCTGGTGCGGGCGCAGGCCGCGGTGGCGACGGGTGACGCCGCGGAAGGGCGCCGCCTGGCCGCGCGCTCAAGGGCCGCGTTCCGCGCCGGGGGCTTCCGGACCGACGAACTGTCGGCGCTGCTGGCGCTCGGCACCGCCGACCGCGCCCTGGCCGCGCGCGAGCCGGCGCGGGCCGACAGCGCGCTGGCCGGGCTGCAGGAGGCCTGCCGGCTCTGGGACGACGCCCGCGCCGTCCCGCGCGACCCGAAGTGGCGCGAGCGCCGCGGCGCGCTCGGCACCTCGATCCACCTGGCCCTGGCCGAGCTGCTTCTGGGGCACCCCGCCTCGGTGCCGGCGGCCGAGCGCACGCGCCGCGCCTTCGACGCCATGCAGGGCTACAAGGCGCGCACGCTGCTCGAGCGTCGCCTCGGCCCCGATGCCTTTGCCGCCGGCGCCGCCGCCGCCCTGCCCTCGGTGACCCTGACCGCGCTGCAGGACTCGGTGCTGGCCACGGGCGAGGTCCTCCTGGACTACTACCTCGGCCTCGACGGCTCGTTCGTCTTCGTCGTCACCGACTCGAGCTGCCGCGCCGTGGCGCTGCCGGGGACGGCGCACTGGCGGGGACAGGTGTCGCTGTTCCTGGACCTGGTGGCGCCGGTCGCCGCCGGGGGCGAGCCCTTCGATGCGCGGCCCGCGGCCGCCCGGCTGGCGCGCGCGGTGCTCGAGCCGTGCGCCGCCGAGCTGGCGTCCGCCCGCCACGTCCTGGTGTCGGCCGACGACGTCCTCAACCGCCTGCCGTTCGAGATGCTGCCGCTGCCCGGCGACGGGCGGGCTCTGGGGCTGGCCCGCGAGGTGACGCGGATCCCCTCGGCCACGGTGCTGGGCAACCTGCGCCACGGCGCGCCCGCCGCGCCGGCGACCGGCCTGGTCGTGGTCGCCGGCGGCGCCGCGAAGGGCGACGTGCGCCTGCCCGGCGCTGCGCGCGAGGCGGCGTGGCTCGAGCGCCGCTTCGAGGGCGTCCGCCGTCTGGAGGCCGGCGGTCCCGCAGTGGAAAAAGGACAATGGCTCGCGGCGGCGGCCGGCGCGGCGGTGCTGCACATCCCCGCCCATTCCGAGGTGTACGACCAGCGCCCCTGGAACTCGCGCATCCGCGCCGGCGCCGACGCGCAGGGCAACCCGCTGTGGCTGGTCAGCGCCGACATCGCCGCCGTGTCGCTGGACGTCCCGCTGGTGGTGCTGTCGAGCTGCTCGTCGGCCGGCGGGCAGGCGCTATCCGGCGAGGGCATGCTCGGCCTGACGGGCGCCTTCCTGGCGGCGGGCCCGCGCGCCGTGGTCGCCTCGCTGTGGGATGTCGACGACGCCGTGACCGCGGTCTTCATGGAGCGCTTCTACCGCGAGCTGGCCGCCGGGCGCACGATCGCCGGCGCGCTGACGGCGACCCGCCAGGCCCTGGCGGCCGAGCCGGCGACCGGCGCCCCGGGCCTGTGGGCCGGGTTCGTGGTGGTGGGCGATGGGTCGCGCTCCGTGAGCCTGGAGCGCCGCCCCTCGCGGGCACGCCCCGCGGCCCTGGGCGGGGCCTGTGCGCTGGGGCTGCTGGGCGGCCTCTGGCTGGCGCGGGGGCGTCTTTCCGGTCGGCGTGTGATTCCGGGGGACGAAGGGACTCTCCCATGATGGAACGCAAGGGCATGGCCACGCTGGGCGACGCCGACCTCGTCGACCTGGTCCGCGGCGCCGGCCCCGGGGCCGAGGCGGCGGCGGCCGAGCTGTTCGGGCGCTACCACGGCCGGGTCTACGCATGGTGCCGGCGGTACCGGCGCGACCCCG
>CAINDZ010000017.1 GCA_903847545.1 uncultured bacterium
AGATTAAGCGAAGACTCGAATTCGGGGCGACCTGTGAGAATTTTGCCAATCGAACGTTATCTTGCAAAAACACACAGTATCGGGTATCCTCAAGGGCGACAATCCGCCTCCAAATTCACGTGAGGAGCTGCCCGATGTTCCGTCGCCCGACATCCCGCTGCCTGACCGTCTGCCTGTCGCTGATCCTCGCGTTGTCGACCGCCGCGCCCAGCTTCGCCGCGAAGAAGGCGTTGTTCGACAACACCCACCAGCAGACGGCCGGCAACGCGGACTGGATCATCGACACCGACCAGCCCCTGCCGGTGCCCGCGCAGAGCACGATCAAGCCGGGCACCGCGCGCACCATCTGGCTGGGCGCCATCTCGTCGTGGGCCGTCGACCTGGTCAAGCGCGGCTACGAGGTGGCCACGCTGACCACGGCGTACGGCATCACCTACGGCAATGCGGGCAACGCGTACGACCTGTCGAAGTACGACGTGTTCATCGTCGACGAGCCGAACACGCGGTTCACGCGGGCCGAGTCGACCGCGATCTTCAACTACGTGCGCGACGGCGGCGGCCTGGTCGCAGTCAGCGACCACGCGGTGTCCGACCGCAACGGCGACGGCGTCGACTCGCCCAAGGCCTGGGGCCGCCTGGACCGCCTGCACCTGTTCGGCGCCCACTTCGACAGCACGGGCGAGGGCACCAGCGCCACGAACAACTTCGTCGAGGACAGCTACAACATCGACACGGCGCTGGACAATCCCGTCATCCGCGGCGCCGCCGGCAACGCGGCCGCGGTGTCCTTCCACAACGGCACGTCGATGCACCTGTATCCCGCCACGAATCCCAGCGTGCGCGGCGACATCTGGATGACCGGCCTGGCCCACGGCAACTCGGGCGTGATGGTGGCCCACTCCACCTACGGCAACGGCCGCGTCTTCTTCATCGGCGACAGCTCGCCGTGCGACGACGGCAGCGCCCAGCCCGGCAACAGCAGCATCTATGACGGCTGGGGCGAGGCGGCGGGCAACGACAGCCTGCTGATCATGAACGGGACGATGTGGGCCACGCGCGTCGCCGGCGACACGACGGCGCCGACCGTGGCGGTCAACAGCCCGAACGGCGCCGAGGCCTGGGCCTGCGGCAGCGTCCACAACATCACCTGGAGCGCCAGCGACAACGTGGGCGTCACCGGCGTCACCGTGGCCGTGTCGTACAACAACGGCGGCGCCTGGACGACGCTGGCCTCCGGCCTGGCCAACAGCGGCAGCTATGCCTGGACGGTGCCCAACACGCCGACCACGCAGGGCCTGGCGCGCGTGACGGCGACCGACGCCGTGCCCAACACCGCCAACGACGTCAGCAATGCCGCGTTCTCCATCGTCGACCAGACCTCGCCGACCGCCCTCATTGCCTCGCCCAACGGCGGCGAGACGTGGGCGTCGGGCGGTACGTACGCCATCACGTGGACGGCGGCGGACAACGTGGGCGTGACCGCGGTGGACATCAGCGTGTCGGTCGACGGCGGCGCCACGTTCAGCGTCGTCGCCGCGGGCGAGGCCAACGACGGCTCGTACGACTGGCTGGTGCCGGCGACGATCACCGACCAGGCGATCGTGCGCGTCGTGGCCCTGGATGCGGCCGGGGGCGCCGGCCAGGACCTGAGCGACGCGGCGTTCCTCATCGGCTCGGCCTCGGGCGTCGGCGACACGCCGGGTGCGGTCGCGCGCGCAACGCTGCTGCAGAACCGGCCGAACCCGTTCAACCCGAGCACGATCATCGGCTACGCGCTGCCGGCGGCGGGGCACGTCACGATCGACATCTACTCGGTGCGCGGCGAGCTGGTGCGCCGCCTGCTGGACGGCGCCGGTCGCCAGGGCTACGGCGAGGTGGCGTGGGACGGCCGCGACCAGGCGGGTCAGGCCGCGCCCAGCGGCCCGTACTTCTACCGCCTGAGGGCGGGCGACGTCACGGTGACGAAGCGGCTCATGCTCGAGAAGTAGGCGCCGCCGACCGGTCGCAAACGATTCTGATTCGCACCATCCACGGGGGCGGCGTCATGCCGCCCCCGTTTTCATCTGCCCCGCGCGCGCTGGGATTTGCGCTTGACACCGGCGTGCGCGGTTCGGCACAGTGCGGGGACGCACCGCTTGCCAGCCGATCATGCCGCGGTCGCCGCCCGGCCGTGCCGCGGGATCCGCATCGGGTAACCGTAAGGAGTCCGGCATGAAGCGTCCCCTGGTGATTGCCCTGTCCATCCTCCTGCTGTCCGCCTTCCTGCCGCTGGGCGCGCTGGCCGCCGAGTTCAAGCTCGTCGTGCCGCTGCCCCTGACCGGCAAGGTGGCGAAGTTCGGCGAGATCATGAAGCGATCGTTCGAGATGGCGGCCGAGGAGATCAACGCCGCCGGCGGCATCAAGGGCTCCCCGATCGTGCTGGGCTTCGAGGACTCGACGGGCAAGCCCGAGACGGCGCGCGCCATCGTCGAGAAGCTGATCGAGGGCGGGCAGCCCGTGATCGTCGGCGAGTACACCTCGTCGTGCGCGAAGGCCGTGGCGGCCGTGGCCGAGGAGCGCAAGACGCCCTACCTGGTCGTGGCCAGCGCCGACGACGCCATCACGCAGCAGAACTACCGCTACGTGTTCCGGCAGAACCAGGTGAACGCGCACTACGCCGACGCGTTCGTCAACTTCATGGGCGAGGTCGTCAAGCCCAAGACCATCGCCATCCTCTACGAGACGACGGCCTTCGGCACGTCGGGCGCCGACGCGATGGAGAAGGACGCGCAGAAGCTGGGCATCAACGTGGTGATCAAGGAGAAGTACGAGGCGGGCGCTCCCGACTTCAAGCCCATCCTGTCGAAGGTGAAGTCGCTGAACCCGGACGTCGTCTACATGGTGTCGTACGTCATGGATGCCTCGCTGCTCATGAAGCAGATCAAGGAACTGCGCCTGGAGGCCCGGTTGTTCGCCGGCGGCGCGGCGGGATTCGCCATTCCCGAGTTCGTCGACAACGCCAAGGACGCCGCCGAGTACGTGGTCAGCGCCACGCTGTGGACGCCCAAGCTGAACTACCCGGGCGCGCAGGCCTACGCCGAGAAGTACAAGGCGAAGTACGGCGACTATCCCTCGTACCACGGCGCTTCGGCCTACGCCTCGCTGTTCGTGCTGAAGGCGGCGATGACGCAGGCCGGCAACTGGACGGCCGAGGGCATCCGCGACGGCATGAAGGCCGTGGACCTGAAGACCGCGTTCGGTCCGGTGAAGTTCGAGGACAAGGAAGGCTACCAGAACCAGAACTTCGTCGAGACGCTGGCCATCCAGGTGCAGAAGGGCGAGTTCGAGACCATCTGGCCGAAGGCCCACGCCAGCAAGCCGCACATCTACCCCGTGCCGAAGTGGCGCGACCGGAAGTAGTCGGTCACCGATCGGGCCGCCGCCTCCCGTCGCGTCGGGAGGCGGCGGTCGCACCAGCCTGACCCCGGCCGGGATGGCGACATGAATCCTGCCAAGATCGAGGTCCTGCTGCAGACGCTGATCTCCGGGCTCCTGCTCGGCGGGCTGTACGCCCTGATCGGCCTGGGCATGACGATCATCATGGGCGTCATGAAGATCATCAACCTGGCGCACGGTGAGTTGATGATGGTGGGCATGTACATCGCGTACGTGCTGTTCGCCTGGCTGCACCTGGATCCGTACCTGTCGATCCTGGTGGCGGCGCCGCTGCTGTTCCTGCTGGGCGCGATCATCCAGAAGTACCTGGTCAACCCGGTGCTGAAGGTCGACGCGATCCTTCCCGAGAACCAGGTCATCCTGACGGTCGGCATCGGCATGGTGCTGGCCAACCTGGCCACGATGATCTTCAAGTCGGACTACCGCACGGCCCCGGTCGACTACGCGACGAAGGCGTGGTACCTGTCGGACATCTGGAAGGGCTCGCCCATCGAGCTGTCGCTGTCGTACCCGTGGTCGGTGTCCTTCCTGTTCGCGGTGGTCATCACGGCCGGCCTGTGGTTCTTCCTGTCGCGCACCGACATGGGCAAGTCGATCCGGGCCACGGCCCAGGACAAGGACGCCGCGCTGCTGATGGGCGTCAACGTCGAGCGCATGCGGATGTTCACGTTCGGGCTCGGCTCGGCGCTCGTCGGGGCCGCCGGCTGCCTGTTCCTGCCGATCTACTACCTGTACCCCGACGTGGGCGGCCAGTTCACGCTGACGGGCTTCGTGATCACCATCCTCGGCGGGCTCGGCTCGACCTTCGGGGCCATCATCGGCGGTCTGGTGCTGGGCGTGTTCGAGTCGCTGACCGCCACGTACGTCGGCATGGGCTGGGCGCCGGTGGGTCGCTTCGTCGTCTTCGTGCTGGTCCTGGTCTTCGTGCCCGGGGGCGTGGCCTCGCTGCTGCGCCGGCGGAGGTTCGGCAAGTGAGGGCCCCCGTCGCCAATCCGGGCCGCGGCCGTCCGCTGGCCGTCCTGGCCGCGCTGGCCGCGCTGCCGCTGATCGCGCTGGTTCCCGGCGTGAACGCCAACTACTGGATGCACAACTTCATCCTGGTGGTGATGTGGTCCATCATCGGCATGTCCTGGAACCTGCTGTCGGGGTACTGCGGGCAGGTCTCCTTCGGCCATGCCGCGTTCTTCGGCATCGGGGCGTACACCGCGGGCCTGCTCTACGCGAAGCTGGGGCTGTCGGCGTGGTGGGGGATGCTGGCCTCGGTGCCCGTGGTGGGCGCCGCGGCGCTGCTGGTCGGCTTCATCTGCCTGCGCCTGCGCGGGCCGTTCTTCGCCCTGTCCACCATCGCGATCGGCGTCATCCTGCGCATCGTCGCCGAGAACCTTGTCGGGTTCACGGGCGGCGACCAGGGCATCATGATCCGCGAGCGGACCTGGGTCGAGAAGACCTGGTACTTCTACATCATCCTGGCGGTCGCGGCCGCGACGTTCTGGTTCGTCGATCGCCTGGTCGCGTCGCGGCTCGGCTACTATTTCGTGGCCATCCGCGAGGACCAGGACGCAGCCGAGTCCCTGGGCATCGACACGACGCGCTACAAGACGATCGCGCTGGTCCTCAGCGCCGTGATCTGCGGGCTGGCCGGCGCGTTCTACACCAGCTACATGGGCTACATCGACCCGAAGGTCGTCTTCGCGCTGCACGACGTGTCGGTCATGGCCATCATGGTCGTGATGGTCGGCGGCGTGGCGACGCGCTGGGGGCCGGCCATCGGCGCGGTGATCATGATCCTGCTGGCCGAGATCATCCGCACCATCCCCAAGGTGGGGACGGCGCACCACACGCTGTTCGGGGTGCTCCTGATCGTCGTGATCATCTTCCTGCCGAACGGCGTGGTCGGGGACGCGGGCGCCCTGCGCCGCCTGCTGCGCATCCGGAGGCCGTCATGAGCGCCCTGCTCGAGGTCAAGGGAGTCTCGCGCTTCTTCGGCGGCCTGGCGGCGCTCACCGACGTGGACTTCCACGTCGACAAGGGCGAGGTCCTCGGGCTGATCGGGCCGAACGGCGCCGGCAAGACGACGATGTTCAACGTCGTCAACGGGTTCTATGCGCCGTCGCGCGGCGAGATCCGCTTCAAGGGTGAGCGCATCTCGGGCCTGAAGCCGCACCAGGTCTGCGGGCGCGGCCTGGCGCGCACGTTCCAGGTGGTCAAGCCGCTGCAGCGCATGACGACGCTGGACAACGTGGTGTGCTCGGCGTTCCTGCGCCATCCCGGTCGCGCGGAGGCCGTGGCCCACGCCGAGGAGATCCTGCGCTTCACCAACCTGTGGGACGTGCGCGACACGGTGTCGAAGCGGCTCCCGCTGGGCCTGCGCAAGCGCCTGGAGATCGCCCGCGCGCTGGCCACGAACCCCGACTTGCTGCTGCTGGACGAGGCGTGCGCGGGGCTGAACCCGTCCGAGCTCGAGGAGTCGATCGGCATCATCCGCCGCATCAAGGAGCGGGGGACGACCATCATGATCATCGAGCACCACATGAAGGTCATCATGTCCATCTCCGACCGGATCGTGGTGCTGACGTACGGCCAGAAGCTGGCCGAGGGCAGCCCGGCGCAGATCAGCGCCAATCCCGAGGTCATCAAGGCGTACCTCGGCGAGGGGGACGACTGATGGCGGACGCGACCCCCGGGACCCCGATGCTCGACGTCAGCGGCATCGACGTGTTCTACGGCGACGTGCAGGTGCTGTGGGACCTTTCGTTCACCGTCGGGCGGGCCGAGATCGTGGCACTGATCGGCGCCAACGGCGCCGGCAAGTCGACCACGCTGAAGACGATCTCGGGCATCCTGCGCCCGCGGCGCGGCCGGATCACCTACGACGGCAGGGCGCTGGGCGACGTCGAGCCGCACCGGCTGGTCGAGCTGGGCCTGGTGCACGTGCCCGAGGCGCGCCGCCTGTTCGTGGAGATGAGCGTCGAGGAGAACCTCGAGCTGGGCGCCCTGCGCGGCGAGGCCCGGCGGCGTCGGGCGGAAACGAAGGAGCAGGTGTTCTCCCTGTTCCCCCGCCTGCGGGAGCGCCGCCGGCAGGCGGCGGGCACGCTGTCGGGCGGCGAGCAGCAGATGGTGGCCATCGCGCGCGGCCTGATGGGGCTGCCGAAGCTGATGATGTTCGACGAGCCGTCGCTGGGCCTGGCGCCGATCCTGGTCCAGGAGATCTTCAATGTCGTCAAGCGCATCCGTGACGAGGGCACGACGGTGCTGCTGGTCGAGCAGAACGTGCGGCAGACGCTCGCCATCGCCGATCGCGCCTACGTCATGGAGACCGGCCGCGTGGAGATGCAGGGATCGGGCCGGGACCTGCTGGGCGACCCGCACGTGAAGGCCGCGTACCTCGGGCTGTGACCGCTGCAAGCGGGGAGGGTGACATGTTCGTCGCAGACTGGATGACCCGTCAGGTGGTCACGGTGGCGCCCACGGAGAGCGTGCTGCATGCCATGCACCTGATGCGCGACCGCGGGATCAAGCACCTGCCGGTCCTGAAGGACGGCCGGCTGGTGGGCGTGATCTCCGATCGCGACATCAAGGCCTACTGCCCGTCCAAGGCCACGTCGCTGGATGTCTACGAGATCAACTACCTGCTGTCCAAGGCGGCCGTGCACGAGGCCATGGCCTCGCGCCTGGTCACGATCGAGCCCGGGGCGCCGGTCGAGCAGGCAGCCATGCTCATGCTCGACGGCAACATCGGCTGCCTGCCGGTGCTGGAGGGCGAGGCGCTGGCCGGCATCATCTCGGACCGGGACATCTTCCGCGCGCTGGTCGACATCTCGGGCGTGCGGCACGGCGGCCACCGCATCTGCGTGGTGATCGCCGACCGGCCGGGCACGGTGAAGGAGGTCGCGGACATCATCCGCCGGCACGGCTTCCACCTGCGCGGCATCATGACGTCGTACGAGGGCGTGCCCGAGGGTTCGCGGCGCGCCGTGATCCGCACGACCCGCACCGGCGCCTTCGAGGCGTTGCGCGCCGACCTGGAGGCCGCGTACGGGAGCGTGGCGATCAGCTGAGTCCCGGCGCCGCTAGCGGGCGTCGGTGTGCAGCGGCAGCCGGATCAGGAACAGCGCCCCGCCGAGCGGCGAGTCGCCGACATCCACGGTGCCGCCCAGGCCGTTGGCGCAGGCCTTCACGGAGAACAGGCCGAGACCGTTGCCGTCGGGCTTGGTTGAGGCCAGGGCCGTGAAGATGCCCGGGCGGCGGTCGGCCGGAACGCCGGGGCCGTTGTCATGGACCTCGATGATCGCCTGGCCGTCGGCGGACGAGATGCGCACCTGGATCTCGCCGCGATCACCCGTCGCCTGCGCGGCGTTGATGACGAGGTTGCCGACCAGCTGGTGCATCAGAACGGGGTTGGCGGCGATGACGACCCCCGCCGCGCCCTCGCAGGTGATGCGGCACCGTCGCAGGGCGAGGTGCGAACGCAGCACCGACAGCACCTCGCGCGCGGCCTCCAGCACGTCGAGCGGCGCGCCCTCGCGCGTGACGTAGGCCTGGGCCAGGTCGAGCAGGCGCCGGTTCAGCGCCACCATCCGGTCGATGCCCTCGTGCAGGCGCGTCAGGTCCTCGCTGCCCTTGCCGTCCTCCTCCATCATCTCGATGTCGGCCTGTGCCACGGTCAGCACGTTGTTCGCGTCGTGGGCGATGGCCGCGGCGGTCAGGCCGGCGAACACGCGGCCCTCGTTCGCCACCAGGGCCTGCTCGCGCCGCAGCAGCTCGTGGGCATCGTGCTCCATGCGCCGCATGGCCCAGCGCGCGCCGGCGAAGATGAGCAGCGCCGTGACCGCGACGTAGAGGACGCCCTTGACGGTCTCGATGCGCTGCAGTTCCTCGACCGAGTGCGACAGGGCGGCGGCGACGCGCCCCGACAGGACGATGTACACGCTGGCCAACAGGACATAGGCGCCGGCCAGGATGGCGGCGTAGCGGGTGCTTTTCATGTCCCTGCTCCTCCTGCTGCCGGGCGGCAGCAACGTTCCCGGCGGCGCGCGCCTTGAACGACGGCTTTCGGGATCGGGCGTCACGGGTGAGGTTGGGCGATTCTAGGCCTGCCCGCGCCGGGGCGTCAAGCAGGCGCACTCGGGCTCAGGCGTACACGTCCAGGGCCGACAGCCCGC
>CAINDZ010000018.1 GCA_903847545.1 uncultured bacterium
GCCAGGAAGTAGGGCGGCACGTAGCCCTGCCGTTCGCGCTCCAGCAGTTCGGCCAGCAGCCGGCGCGCGGGCTCCGGCTGTCCGGCCACGCCGTACGCGTACCCGGCGTAGCCCAGCATGCGCGCGATGCGCCCGGACTGGTCGAGGGCACGCTCGAACGTGGCCAGGCCCTCGGCGTACTCGCCGAGCTCGACGAGCGTCTCGGCCAGGAACCATGTGGCCAGATGGAAGTGCGGGTCCTCGGCCAGCACGGCGCGCAGATCCGCCTCGGCGCGACGGTAGTCGCCCGCGAAGAAGCGCACCCAGCCCTTCACCGCCGGCACCACCAGCGAGAGCGGGTCCAGCTCGGCCGCGCGGTCGAGCATGGCCTGCGCGCCCGCGTGATCGCCGATGATCCCGAGGAAGGCCCCGTACCAGTAGGTGACGAGCCCCGAGTTCGGGTCCAGCGCCAGCGCGCGCTCGTAAGCCGCGCGCGCGGCCTCCCAGTCGTACTCGAACTGCCAGTGGATGAAGGCCAGCACGCGGTGTGCCTCGCCGGAATCCGGCTGGATCTCCAGCGCGCGCTCCACCGCCGCCCGCGCCTTGGCGGCGATGCCGCGCGGCGGCTCGAGCCCGAAGTTCGAGAGCATGTTCAGGCTGTCGGCCAGCCCGACCCAGGCCGGGGCGTAGGTCGGGTCGCCGTCGATGGCCTGCTGGAAGCTGCGGGTCGCGTCGCGGAAGCCGGCCTCGGTCCGCAGGTTCCACTGGTGGCGCCCGCGCAGGTACAGGCGGTAGACGGCCGGGTCGACGCGACGGGCCGCAACGGGCGCCGCGGCCGGCCCGCCGCGCAGGCGGTCGCCCACGCGGATGGCGATGGCGCGCGCGACCTCGTCCTGCAGCGCGAGCACGTCGGCCAGGTCGCGGTCGAAGCGTTCGGCCCAAAGGTGCTCGTCGCTCGCGGCGCGGACCAACTGGGCTGAGATGCGCACGCGGTCGCCCGCGCGCAGCACCGAGCCCTCGAGCACGGCGTCGGCGCCCAGCTCGCCCGCGATCTCGCGCACCGGGCGCGAGGCGCCCTTGTAGCGCATCACCGAGGTCCGCGAGATCACCTTCAGGTCGCCCAGGCGCGCCAGGTCGGTGATCAGGGCCTCGGTCATGCCGTCGGCGAAGTACTCCTCGGCGGGATTGCCCGACAGGTTCACCAGCGGCAGCACCGCCAGCGTCCCGATGCGTGCAGCCGCAGGGGCGGGCACAGCGGCGGGCAGCTCCGGGCCGACCGCCAGCCGCGCCAGTTCGGCGGCCACCTCGCGCGCCGAGGCCGGACGTTGCCCCGGCGTTTTCGCCAGGCAGCGCAGCACCAACCCGCAGAAATCGGGCGGCAGGTCGCCGCGCAGCGCCGCGGGCGACGGCGGCTCGTCGCGCAGGATCGCCGTGGCCGTCGCCAGGGCCGAGTCGCCGCGGAACGGCCGCGCGCCGGTGGCCATCTCGAAGAGGATGGCGCCCAGGGACCAGGTGTCGGTGCGCCCGTCCAGCGCGCGGCCCTCCAGCTGCTCGGGCGACATGTAGGGGATGGTCCCGACCACCACGCCGGCGCCGGTCAGCGGGCCGGTCACCGTGGCCTCGAGGTCGGGTGCGTGGTCGCCGGGGCCGGGCGCCACCGGCGCGAGCGCGAGGCCGAAGTCGACGACCTTGACCTGCCCGTCCCGCGTCACCATCACGTTCGCCGGCTTCAGGTCGCGGTGGATGATGCCGGCGTCGTGCGCCGCGGCCAGCGCCGAGGCGACGGCGCGGCCGACCGCCACGACGTCGGCCGTCGGCAGCCCGCCGGGCCGCAGGCGCTGCGCCAGGGTCTCGCCCTCGACCAGGGCCATGGCCAGGAAGTGCCGGTCGCCGTCCTGCTCGAGGGCGTGGATGCCGACGATGTTCGGGTGGTCCAGCGCCGCCAGGGCGCGCGCCTCGCGCTCGAACCGCGCGAAGCCGCCGGGGTCGCGGGTGCACTCGGGGTTCAGGATCTTCACGGCAACGTCGCGCCGCAGGCGCGTGTCCGTGGCCCGCCAGACCTCGCCGCTCGCGCCCGTCCCCAAATGGGACACCAGTTGGTAATGCCCGAGCCTGCGTTCGCTCATGTCCCCGTTGCCACTCCTGGCCGTCGATCCGCGATGAGTCGCCGGCGTCTTGCTAGAATCGTGCCCCCGCACCCGCCAGCAGGTGCCCCTCGAGGTCGGTGAATCGCGCCTTGCCGCCGGCCACCGGCACGGTGGCGCGCGACCACGAGCCGCGGGCCTCGGCGCACAGGTACACCCCGCGGCCCAGCTCCACGAGCCGGCCCAGGCCCACGGTCAGCACCGGGGCGACCGCGTGGTATCCCCACCCGAACAGGCCGCCGTCCTGGGGAAAGACCTGCCCGCGCACCGTGCTCTCGGCGTGGGCCAGCGCCACGCCGGCGCCGGCCATCCATTCGAACCCGCGCCGCTGCCACAGCCGCTGCACGGTCAGCAGGTTGTAGCCGTGCGTCATCTGGAAGTCGGTGACCTCGGCCGGCCCGTCCACCAGGACCAGCTTCGAGTGCAGGAAGCCCACGGCCCACCCGTCCGGGCCGTCGCGGCGCACCACGCGCACGTCGTAGTGGTACGGCGTCGAGGTCGTGGCCGCGTCGAACCGGCCCGTGAACGCGAGCCCGGGCTGGCCTGCCTGCGTGATGGAGATGCGGCGGTCGGGGATCACCGGCGCACCCAGCCGCGCCTCGACGCTCCAGGTGGCCGCCGTGCACGGCAGAGCGCCGCCCAGGGCCGGCAGCCCCAGAGCGAAGGCGACCAGCAGATGCGCCCGTTTGCGAATGTCGTGCGTCAAGGCGCCTCCCGCGGCCCGGCCCGGCCGGCACGCACGAAGGCGCCGGCTCACGACGGGCATGGTATCACCGCCGGGCCGGTTCCGCAGCCGGCGCGTCGCCGCAGGTGACTTCGCCGGTCGGCGTGACCA
>CAINDZ010000019.1 GCA_903847545.1 uncultured bacterium
TGGTCGACGGCGGTCGCCTGACGGCCTGGAACCCCGAGGCGCGGCGCCTGCTCGAGGCCTCGATCGGCGGGACACCGGCGGCCTGGCAGCAGTGGCTCGAGGCGGCCGCATTGCGGCTGCTGGCCGCGCCCGGCGCGCCCGGCGTGCTGCCGGCCCGCAGCAAGGACGCGCCGTCGCTGGACGTTGCCGTGTCCGGCGCGGGCCATGCCGACGGCCCGGCCGTCGTGGTGCTGCGCGCCGTGCCCGAGGACGCGCGCCAGGAGGGCGGGCGCAACCTGGCCGAGGCCGTCAGCACGCTCAGCCACGAGCTGCGCACGCCGCTCGCATCGATGAAGAGCAGCCTGTCGCTGGTCAGCGGCGGTGAGGCGGGCCCGCTCACCGACGACCAGGCGCGGTTCCTGGGCGTGGCCCTGCGCAACGTGGGCCGGCTCGACCGGCTCGTGGGCGACCTGCTCGACCTGGCCCGCGACGACGCGGGGCGCCTCAGCATCGACTGTCGCCCGACGGACCTGGGCCCGCTGCTGCGCGAGGCGCTCGGGCTGTTCGACGGGCAGCCCGGCCAGCCCGGGCCCGTGCTCGACATGTCGGGCGTGCCGGAGCGGTTCGAGGCCTGCGTCGACCCCGACAAGATCGTTCAGATCGTGTCGAATCTGGTCGGCAACGCGCGCAAGTACGTGCCGGTCGACGGCCGCGTCCGGGTGTGGCTCGACGCGCAGCCGGGGCCGGGCGACCCGCTGGCGACCATCCTGGCGCGCGCCTGCGGCGTCGAGCCGCGGACGTTCGCGCTGGTGGTCGAGGACAACGGTCCGGGCATCGACCCGGAGGTCGTCGACCGCGTCTTCGAGCCGTTCGAGCGCGGCCGCGCCGAGGTCATCGGCCGCATCGGCGGCGCCGGACTGGGCCTGCACATCGTGCGGCGGCTGGCCGAGGCCCACGGCGGCAAGGTCAGCCTGGCCACCGCCCCGGGCGCCGGCACCACGGTCTGGGTGCGGCTGCCGGTCGACCCGGCGTCCGGGCGCCTGGGCACGGCCGCGGCGCAACTGCGCGGCGCGCTCGGGCAGCGGGTCGACGGGGGAAAATGCCTGGCGCTGCTCGATGCCCGGCAGGGCGGCGACGGCATGTGCGAACGCATCGCGGCCGGCCGAGCCTTCGTCGAGGCCGCCGGGACGGTCGTGGCCGGGCGCCCGTGCGAGCCTGCCAGCGGCGTCCTGGCGGTCGTGCTGGCCGACCCGGCGGCTTGGCGGCGGGACGGCGAGGCCGAGGCGGCGGGCTGGCGAACGTTGGCCGTGCCGGTGGAATTGGCCGGCGGGCCCATGGCAGGCGCGATTCCCGGTAAACCCGGGCGGCAACCTGTCGATACCAATGCGTGATTCCTTTATCAGGCCGGCGGGGGATCCGGCGAACGAAAAGGGCAGGACCATGGAACGAGCACTGAAAGTCCTTGTGGTCGATGACGAACCGGACATCCTCGAGACGCTCGAGTTCAGCCTCGCGCGCCGCGGATTCGACGTCGCGACGGCCGCCGACGGGCTCGAGGGGCTGGAAAAAGCCAAGCGCGTGCCACCCGATTTCATGATCCTCGACGTCATGCTGCCGGGCTGCAACGGCTACGAAGTCAGCCGGATGCTCAAGGAATGGATGGACAACGACCCCGGGTCGGCCACCTTCCCGATCATGCTTCTGACGGCGCGCAAGGTGGACACGCGCGACCGCGAGAAATTCATCGCGACCTGGTCGCGGGCCGACGCCTGCATGTACAAGCCGTTCGAGATGGAGGAGATCGTCTCGACGATCCACCAGCTGACGGCGTGCCGCCCGGCCTGAGGCGGCCCGGAAACACCGCAGGAACGGCCCCGGGGGACGCCTTCGGGGCCGTTCGGCAAAAATCCGGTTCCGGTTGCCTTGACAAGGGTTTGGCGCGCGTGTTTTATTGCCCGTTCGCCGCCGGCGGCGGCATCGGGTGCCTGGGTAGCTCAGTTGGTAGAGCACATGACTGAAAATCATGGTGTCGGTGGTTCAACTCCGCCCCCAGGCACCACCCGGTCTTCTTGGAGCTGGTGTAGCTCAGCTGGTAGAGCAGCTCACTCGTAATGAGCAGGTCTGGGGTTCAAGTCCCCACACCAGCTCCAGACCAAACCCGCCGGACATCAGAACCCGTCCCCGCCAGTGGCGGAGGTGCGGGTTTTTTTGTGTGTTATGGCGATTGCCGCGGGGTTAGATTCGTGCCGGGGGAGAAAGCCCGCGGCCCATGCGGGTTCACATCGCCGGTTTCCTGGCTTGAGGGAGAACGTGCCCATGCCTCTTCGTGTCAGCATCTCGGGTATCCGCGGCGTCATCGGTGACGGCCTCGACGCCGTCGGCATCGCGCGCTGGGCGAGCGCTTTCGGCGCCTGGCTGCCGCCCGGCCCGGTCGTCGTCGGCCGCGACACGCGCCCGAGCGGGCCGATGGTCCTGTCGGCGGTCACCGCCGCGCTCAACTCGACCGGTCACGACGTGCTCGACATCGGCATCGCGACGACGCCGACGACCGAGGTCGCCGTGCAGCACGGGCCTGCCGTCGGCGGCGTCATCATTACCGCCAGCCACAACCCGCAGCAGTGGAACGCGCTCAAGTTCCTGCGCGGCGACGGCCTGTTCCTGAGCGCCGCCGACAACCGCGAGGTCACCGCGCGCCTCGAGGCCGGCGACGGCCACGTGGGCTGGGACCGCCTGGGTCGCGTCATCGCGCAGCCGGGCGCCGACGACCTGCACCTGGACGCCGTCTGCGCCGTGCCCTGGCTGGACATCGACGCCATCCGGGCCCGCGGCCTGCACGTGGTCGTCGATGCGGTCGAGGGCGCCGGCGGCGCCATCGTGCCGCGTCTGCTCGAGCGCCTGGGCGTGCGCTGCACGCCACTGTACTGCGGGCTGAGCGGCAACTTCCCGCACGATCCCGAGCCCACGCCGGCCCACCTGGCGGCGCTGTGCGATGCGGTGCGGCGTCACGGCGCCGACCTCGGCGTCGCCGTCGACCCGGACGCCGACCGCCTGGCCCTGGTGGCCGGCGACGGCACGGCCCTCAGCGAGGAGCTGACCCTGGCCCTGGCGACGGACTTCCTGCTGGGCCGCACGCCCGGCGACGTGGCCGTGAACCTGTCCACGACCGGCCTGATCGAGAAGGTGGCCGGCCGCCACGGCTGCAAGGTCTGGCGCACGCCCGTGGGCGAGGCCAACGTGGTCGAGACGATCCTGGGCGAGGGCTGCGTCCTGGGCGGCGAGGGCAACGGCGGGGTCATCTATCCCGCGGTGCACGCCGGGCGCGACTCGCTCGTCGGCATCGCCATGTTGTTGCAGCACATGGCCGACCGAAAGGCCACGCTGGGCGCCCTGGCCGCCGAACTGCCGCCCGTGGCCATGGTCAAGACCAAGGTCGAGGACCCGTCGTTCCCGTCGGGCGACGCCCTGGTGGCGCGCCTGGAGCGCCTGGGACCGGGCGCCATCGACCGCCGGGACGGCGTCAAGTGGACCGGGACGGACGCCTGGGTCCACGTCCGGTCGTCCAACACCGAGCCGGCGGTGCGGATCATCGCCGAGGCTAAAGATGAA
>CAINDZ010000020.1 GCA_903847545.1 uncultured bacterium
CGGGCTATCCGCAGCGCCGAAGGCGCGAGGACTGCCCGCCGACCATCCCTGCGCCCACACGCTTTGCGCTTTGTTTTCGCCGTTGACCCCGACGCCCGCCGCCCCTAGTCTTGCGCGTTGACCTTGCACATCGACCCGCACGCCACGGCCGCGCCGCGCCCGCGCCGCCCAGGACGGAACCGCCCCAGCCCCGGAAGGACCCGGCATGGCCGCCCCCCGCCGCAAGACCGCCGCCACGGCCGACGCCCACGAGATGGCGGGCCGCCAGCGCGAGATCTCCATCAGCGAGTTCTTCACGAAGAACCGGCACCTGCTGGGCTTCGACTCGCCGGCGCGCGCGCTGCTGACGGCCATCAAGGAGGCCGTCGACAACAGCCTCGACGCCTGCGAGGAGGCCGGCATCGCCCCGGTGCTGTACGTGGAGATCCGCCCCGACCGCCCGGTGAACCTGGGCCTCGAGCTGGCGAGCCTCGACGAGCCCGCCAAGGGCGGCAAGGGCGACCCGTCGTCGGGCAACGGCACCAGCCGCGACGAGCGCTACCGCATCATCGTCGAGGACAACGGACCGGGCATCGTGCGCGCGCAGATCCCGCGCATCTTCGGCAAGCTGCTCTACGGCTCGAAGTTCCACAGCCTCAAGCAGAGCCGCGGGCAGCAGGGCATCGGCATCTCGGCGGCCGGCATGTACGGCCAGCTGACGACCGGCGAGCCGGTCACCATCTACAGCCGCACGGGCGCCAAGGATGCGGCCCACCGCATCAAGCTGCAGATGGACATGAAGAAGAACGAGCCGCGGATCCTCACCGACGAGGAGACCATCTGGGAGAAGGACCACGGCACGCGCATCGAGATCATGCTGACGGGCAGCTACAAGCGCGGCCAGCACTCGGTGGACAACTACCTCGAGCAGACGGCCATCGCCAACCCGCACCTGCACCTGACGTACAAGGACCCGCGCGGCGAGATCATCGTCTACCCGAACGCCACGAAGGACCTGCCGCCCGCCGCGCTCGAGATCAAGCCGCACCCGTACGGCGTCGAGCTGGGCATCCTCGGCCGCATGCTGCAGGACACGACGGCGCGCAACCTGGCCGACTTCCTGAAGGACGAGTTCTGCCGCGTCGGCCCCAAGACCGCCGAGCAGATCCTTGAGGCGGCCGGCCTGCCCGACCGCAAGGCGCCGGCGAAGATGCAGATGGAGGACATCCAGAAGCTGATCGACGCCATCGCCACGACGAAGATCGCGGCGCCGCCCACCGACTGCCTTTCGCCCATCGGCGAGGACCTCGTCATGGCCGGCCTCAAGGCCGGCGTCACGGCCGACTTCTACACGTCGGTGACGCGCCCGGCCTCGGTCTACCGCGGCAACCCGTTCCAGATCGAGGTGGGCCTGGCCTACGGCGGGCAGCTGCCCGGCGACGAGCTGGCCAAGGTGCTGCGCTTCGCCAATCGCGTGCCGCTGCTGTACCAGGCCTCGGCCTGCGCGGTGCACAAGGCGGTGCTGACCAGCAACTGGCGCGGCTACGGCCTGCAGCAGAGCAAGGGCGCGCTGCCCACCGGCCCGCTGGTCATCCTGGTGCACATGGCCTCGGTGTGGGTGCCGTTCACGTCCGAGAGCAAGGAAGCGGTGGCGCACTACCCGGAGATCATCAAGGAGATCCGCCTGGCGCTGCAGGAGGCGGGCCGCCACCTGGGCTCGCACATCCGCCGCCGCGCCCGCGAGAAGGACGCGCTGAAGAAGCAGAGCTACATCCAGAAGTACATCCCGCACATCGGCGATGCGCTGCAATCGATCCTGGCGATCTCCGACGCCGAGCGCGC
>CAINDZ010000021.1 GCA_903847545.1 uncultured bacterium
AACATCTACACCAGCCGGCGCGACCTGAAGGCCAACCTGGCGGCGTTCACGCCGGCGGGGTGGGACAGCTCGCTGGTCGTGAACATGATCAAGGGCCAGCGCGGCAACGGCTACGCGTCGGCCGGCGACACCAACTACGTCAGCTTCGCGTTCCTGAACGACGGCCTGCGCGACATCAGCGCCAGTTTTTACCTCGACCTCGAGGTCGACGGCGTCGTGCGCGCCTCGTGGAGCCTGGACGGCGGCCTGCCCGCCGGCACCTACGTGCCGCTGGAGGACTTCCCTCTGCTGAACGGCCGCGGCCGGCACACCGTCGCGGTGCGCCTGGACCCCGACCACCTGGTGGCCGAGGACAGCGAGGCCGACAACGACTTCAGCCGCGCCTGCGACTTCCTGGACGGCGACCCGCTGCTGCGCTTCCGCCCGTCCGGCCTGGTCACCATCATCAACCCGTACCTGAAGCGGGCCGACGCGCTGAAGATTGCGCAGGACCCGCCGCTGCGTCGCGAGGCGTGGCTGGACCCCGTCGACGAGCGCCTGCAGGCCGCGCTGGCGAAGGCCGCGGGCGACCAACGGCTGCCCGTGGTGATCATCCCCGCCGAGCGCGTGGACCCGACGGCGCTGGGCCTGGCGCTGAAGGACGCCGCGCGCGCCACCCGCCGCGAAGTCGTCACCGCGGCGGCGCGCGCGCAGACCGACCGCAACCTGGCCGCGCTGCGGCCGACGCTCGACGCGCTGGCGGCCCAGGGCCTGGCCGGCGAACCGCGCGCGCTGTGGCTGCCCGGCATGATCGCCGTCGACCTGGCCCCGGGCGCGGTGGCGACGCTGGCGGCCGACCCCGGCGTGGCGCGCCTGTGGCTGGACGACCAGTTGAGCCGCACCTTCGGCGGGCCGGTCGATGCGAGCGGGGCTGCGCCCGGCGCCGCCGCGCCCATTGCCGCGACGGCCGCCGCGACGCCCGCAGACAAAGCGCTGGCCTGGCACCTGAACGCCATCGGCGCGCCGACGGCGTGGGCCGACGGCGCCACCGGCGCCGGCGTCCTGGTCGGCCACCTCGACAGCGGCATCGCCTACGACCACCCCGACCTCGCCGCGCGCATGTGGAACGGCGGCGCCTCGTTCCCGCACCACGGCTGGGACGCGGTCGACAACGACAACGATCCCTACGACGGCGACACGTCGTGGCACCACGGCACGCACACCGCCGGCCTGATCGCCGGCGACGGCGCCGCGGGCACGAAGACGGGCGTGGCGCCCGGCGCCGTCGTCATGGCGCTGCGCGTGGTTCCCGGCTACCTGGTCGACATGGTCGAGGGCCTGCAGTTCGGCATCGACCACGGCGCGCAGCTGTTCTCGATGAGTGCCGGCTGGTCTCAGGGCACCAACGACATCCGCGCCGCCAACCGCTACAACGCCGAGCTGATGCTCGCCATCGACATCCCGTGGATCGCCGCGGCGGGCAACGGCAGCGCCACCGGCCACTACGCGCTGCCCACCGACATCGTCACGCCGGGCGACTGCCCCAGCCCGTGGTACGCGCCCAACGGCGGGCGCACGGCCGTCATCACCGTCGGCGGCCTGACGCAGGCCGGCGCCGTCGAGACCACCTCCAGCTACGGACCGACGGCCTGGAACATGGCCAACCCGTACGGCGCGACCGACTACCACGACTACCCGTACTCGCCGGGCCTGATGAAGCCCGACGTGGCGGCGCCGGGCAACAACGTCACCAGCCTGGCCGGCGCCTCGGGCTACGTCGCCTACACCGGCACCAGCATGGCCACGCCGCAGGTGGCGGGCGCGGTCGCGATCCTGCTGGGCGCCTCGCCGGGGCTGACGCCGGCGCAGCTGGCCGAGGCCCTCGAGACGTCGGCGACGGACATCAGCGTCGCGCCGGCGACGGTGGGCCGCGACCGCTACACGGGCGCCGGGCGCATCAATATCCCCGCCGCGTTGGCGAACGTGCCGCAGGGCGCGTCGCTGGAGTTCACGATCCAGAACGCGGGCAACCTGCCGCTCATCCTGCGCGGCGCCGTGCCCGCGGCGGGCTGGATCACCGTCGACCAGCCGCCCGCGTTCCTGAACCCGGGCGCCACGGCGCGGTTGAGCGCGCGCATCGACCCGGCGGGCCTGCTCGAGGGCGTGCACGACTCGTATGTCACCTTCGCCAGCAACGCGCCGCAGTCGCCGCAGCGGCTGGGCGTGCAGCTGATCTACGGCGACTACGCGACCGGCGTGGGCCCGGACGTGCCCGGGGCCGGCGCGCCCGCGCTGGCCGGCTATCCCAACCCGTTCAACCCGCGCACGACGCTGCGCTTCGCGCTGGACCAGGGGCAGGACGTGAGCCTGGACATCCACGACCTGGCCGGGCGGCTTGTGCGGCGGCTGGTCGCCGAACGGTTGCCGGCGGGAGAGCATGCGGTGACGTGGGACGGGCTGGATGACGCGGGTCGCGGCGTGGCCAGCGGCCAGTACGTGGCGCGCCTGCGCGCGGGCGAGGCGGCGCCGGTCACGCGAAAGCTGACGCTGCTGCGCTGAGGCGACGGCGGCGGGCCGGCGTCAGGAGCGCTCGAGGGCCTCGCGCACGCGGCGCACCAGGTCGTGCGCCGAGAACGGCTTCTGGATGAGGTCGATGCCGGCCGGCAGGTCGCCGCGCTGGGCCAGGAACTCGGCGGGATAGCCGGACGTCAGCAGCACGGGCAGCGTGCAGCCGGCCGCGCGCGCCAGGTTGACCAGCTCGATCCCGTCGATGCCCGGCATCACGATGTCCGACAGCAGCAGGTCGTAGCCCGGCGCGGGCGCGCCGAGCAGGGCCAGCGCCTCTTCCCCGCCCGCCGCCACCTTCACGGCGAAACCGGCGCGCTCGAGCATCATCCGCACCAGCCTCCCGGTGGCGTCCTCGTCCTCGACCAGCAGGATCGACGCGGGCTTCAGCGGCGCGACCGGCGCCTCCGCCGGCGGCTCGTCGTCCGCGGCCGGGGCGGCCGCCTCCGGCAGGTAGATGGCGAAGCACGTGCCGACGCCGTCGTTGCTCGTGACGCCGATCGAGCCCCCGGATTGGCGCACGATGCCGTACACCGTGGCCAGGCCCAGCCCCGTGCCGCGCCCGGCGGTCTTCGTGGTGAAAAACGGCTCGAAGATGTGCGGCAGGTCGGACGCGGCGATGCCCGTGCCGTCGTCGACGGCCGTCAGGCACACGTAGGTGCCGGGCGGCAGCTCGTCGCGCAGCCCCGGCGTGGCCGCTTCCACGACCACGCGCGCCGCCCGCAGGCGGAAGTTCCCGCGGCCGCCCATCGCGTCGCGCGCGTTCGCCGCCAGGTTGAGCACCAACTGCGTCACCTGTCCCGGGTCGACCATGACCCACAACGGCCGGTCGTCCGCCTCGACCTCGGTGACGACGGCCTCGCCCGCCAGCCGGCGCACCATGCCCGCCATTTCGGCCAGGACGTCGCCCAGGTCGACGGTGCGCGGGCGCAGCACCTGCCGACGGCTGAAGGCCAGCAACTGCGCGACAAGGTCGGCGGCGCGGCTGCCCGCGCGCAGGATCTCCTCGGCGCAGGACTGCTCCTCGGGCCGGTCGGCCAGGTCGCCCACCAGCAGTTCGGCATGCCCGTTGATCGCCACCAGCAGGTTGTTGAAGTCGTGGGCGATGCCGGCGGAGAGGCGCCCGAGGGCCTCCATCTTCTGGGCCTGCTGCAGGTCGGACTCGAGGCGGCGCCGATCGGTCAGGTCGCGCCAGACCACGTGCAGCATCACGCGATCGCCGCGCGGGACCGCCGTCAGCAGGACCTCGACCGGGAAGACCTCGCCGTCGGCGCGCCGGTGGTCCCACTCGAAGCGGTGGCTGCCGCGCTCGCGCGCGATGGCCATCATCTCGTCGGCCTTCTCGCGCGAGGGGCGCCCGTCGGACTGGAACTCGGGCGACAGCGCGGCCGGATGCACCTGCAGCAGTTCCTCGCGCGTCCCGTAGCGCAGCAGCCGCACCGTCGCCTCGTTGCAGGCGACGAAGCGGTCGCCCTCGATGACCAGGAAGGCGTCCCCGGTGCGCTCGAAGTACTGGTGGTAGAGATCGTCGCCCGGGCCGTCGCCGTGGACCAAGACCTGTGCCTCCGCGATCGCTGTGGGCTCCCCTGGTGACCGCTGCCCGCGCCTGCCGAGCCGGCGCCGCGCGCCCGGAATGCTAGCGGCGAACGCCTGCCGGGGCAACGGGTAATGACCGCGTCGCCGGCGCGGGAACTCGGGCGCGCCGGTTGATGTTCTGCGGCGCTTGCGCTACCGTGGTCGCCCGCCCCGGATCGGCCCGCGGGCGGCGGCATGACGATGGCGATATCCCGCAACCCCAAACCCCTGAGGAGCTTGCGCGATGATCGAAGTTCGCGGCCTGTCCAAGAGCTTCGGGACCATGAAGGCGCTCGACGACGTGTCGTTCCGGATCAACCGGGGGGAGATCCTCGGCTTCCTCGGTCCGAACGGCGCCGGCAAGAGCACGACCATGAAGATCATCACGACCTTCCTGGCGCCCGACGGCGGCGCGGTGACGGTCGATGGGATCAACGTCCTGGAGCGGCCCCTGGAGGTGCGGCGGCGGATCGGGTACCTGCCCGAGAACGTCCCCCTGTACCTGGACATGAACATCCACGAGTACCTGAACTTCGTCGGCCAGGCCCGCGGCCTCGCGGGCGCACGGCTGCGCGAGCGGCTCGACTGGTGCGTCGAGGCCTGCGGACTGCGCCACGAGTACCGCAAGAACATCGGCGAGCTGTCCAAGGGCTTCAAGCAGCGCACGGGCCTGGCGCAGGCGCTGATCCACGACCCGGACATCCTGATCCTGGACGAGCCCACCAGCGGCCTGGACCCGCTGCAGATCCTGGGCATCCGCGACCTGATCAAGAGCCTGGCCGGCCACAAGACGATCATCTTCTCCACGCACATCCTGCAGGAGGTCAGCCCGGTGACCGACCGCGTGGTGATCATCAACGAGGGCCGCCTCATCGCCGACGGCACGGTGGCCGACCTGTCGCGCGGCGCGATGGGCACCAACCGCGTCTTCGTCGGCGCGCGGGCCGAGGCCGGCGCGGTGGACTCCGCGCTGCGCGCCCTGCCCGCGGTGACCGAGCTGAAGCCGCTGCGCGCGGCCGAGGGCTGCCGCTTCGAGGCGCGCGGCCCGTTCAGCGACGACCTGGTGGGCGCCGTCGAGCGCCTGGCCCGCGAGCGCGGCTGGCAGCTGACCGAGCTGCACGAGGCCCCCTACTCGCTGGAAGACACCTTCATCGCGCTGACCCGCCGGGCGCGCGGCCTGAAGGAGGTGGCGTGATGAGCGGCATCCTCGACCTGCGCAGCAGCCTCGTGGTCTTCCGCCGCGAGTTCGCCGCCTACTTCAACAGCCCCATCGCGTACATCTTCATCATCGCCTTCCTGGTGCTGAACGCGGGGCTGTTCATGACGGGCTTCTTCCTGAACGGGGCGGCCGACCTGCGCGGCTTCTTCGGGAACCTGCCCTTCTTCCTGATCTTCTTCATCCCCGCCGTCAGCATGCGCCTGTGGGCCGAGGACAAGCGCCTGGGCACCTTCGAGCTGCTGATGACGCTGCCGATGCGCACGGCCGACGTGATGCTGGGCAAGTACCTCGCGGCCCTGGCCTTCTACCTGGTCGCGCTGGCCGGCACGCTGACGCTGCCGGTGATGGTCGCCGCGCTGGGCAACCCCGATGGGGGCGCCATCCTGAGCGGGTACCTGGGCGCCGTCCTGCTGGGCGCGCTCTACCTGGGCATCGGGACGTTCACCAGCGGCCTGATGCGTGACCAGATCTCGGCCGTGATCCTGGGCATCATGGCGTGCTTCCTCCTGTTCGTGCTGGGCATCCCGGCGGTGGCGGCGACGATCGACGGCTGGATCCCCGGCCTGGGCTCGCTGCTGCAGAACTACCTGGGGCTGTCGGGCCACTACGAGATGATGCTGCGCGGCGTGGTCGGCGCGGCGGACCTGGCCTACTTCCTGGGCCTGACCACCGTCTTCCTGGTGCTCAACGCGCTGTGGCTGGAAGGGAGGAAGTACTGATGAACAACAAGCGACGGAACTTCCGCCTGACCTTCGCCGCGGCGGCCGTGCTGCTGGCGGTGATCGTCTTCTTCCTGGTCTCGGTGCTGGGCAACGTGCCGGGCGCGCGCCTGGACCTGACGCGCGACCGCCTGTTCACGATGTCGCCCGCGGCGGCCGGGGTGCTGAAGGGGCTCGACGTGCCGGTGCAGGTGAAGCTGTACATCACCCCGGCCGACAAGATGCCGACGCAGCTGCGCACGCTCGAGCGCGACATCACCGAGCAGATGCGCAACTTCGAGCAGGTGGCCAAGGGCAATCTGCAGTTCACGGTGTACAACCCGCAGGACGACGAGGAGCTGCAGAAGGCGCTCGGCGCCAAGGGCATCCGCCCGTTCCAGGTGCAGTCCATCGAGAAGGACGAGATGGGCATCAAGCTCATCTGGAGCGCGATGACCATCGCCTACAAGGACAAGCCCGAGGAGGTGCTGCCGCAGGTGCTGCCGCAGGGCCTGGCCTCGCTCGAGCAGGACATCATCGGGCCGGTGTACCGCCTGACGCGCGCCAAGGCGCCGCGGGTGGCCGTGTTCGGCCCGAAGAAGGAGATCGACCGCCAGGTCGCCATGATGTACCTGCAGCAGGGCATGCAGCCGCCCGAGCCGCAGGAGCAGTTCTCCAAGCTGCGCGACATGCTGCAGCAGGAGCACTACGAGGTGGTGCCCGTCGACCTGACGCCGATGTCGACGCCGCCGGCGGACATCGACCTGATGGTCGTCATGGCCAACACGCCGCTGAACGAGCGGCAGGCCTGGGAAATCAACCGCGTCCTGACGCGCGGCACGCCGGTGGTGCTCGCGCTGCAGGCGCACGACTACGGCTACGCGCCCTCGCCGGCGGGCGGCTGGTCGATCAACGGCCAGGACCTGACGACGGGGCTCGAGCCCATGCTGGCCTCGTTCGGCGTCACGGTGAACGAGGACCATTTCATGGACTCGGCCATGGAGGTCATCGAGCTGCCGCGCGAGGTGAACCTGGGCGGCCTGCGCGTGCAGACGCGCGAGCCGGTGCGCGTGCCGATGCAGATCCGCGTGGCGGGCACGCAGATGGATGCGTCCTCGCCGGTCGTCAACCGCATCGGCAGCCTGTTCTACCTGTGGGGCACGCCGGTGGACACCGACCCCGCGAAGCTCTCGGCGGCGCACCTGAAGGCCACCACGCTCATGAGCAGCAGCCCCGACTGCTGGCAGGAGCCGTGGAGCGCCGGCCCGGTCACCACGCAGATGATCACGCCTGCCGGCAAGAAGATGCTGGGCGCCCAACCGCTGGCCGTGATGGTCGAGGGCATCTTCCCCGACGCCTGGGCGGGACGCCCGACGCCGGCCTGGCCCGAGGCCCCGGGCGCGGGCGAGCCCCGGCCGATCACGCCGCAGGAAGGGCGCCTGCTGATCATCGGTTGCGCGCGCATGTTCGACGACAACCTCATCGGCGCCATGCAGAACGGCCTGCTGATGATGAACGGCGTCGACTACCTGGCCGGCTCGCAGGCGCTGCTGAGCATCCGCGCCAAGGCGCTGACCAGCCGCGTCATCAAGCCGGTCGACGCGCAGGGCAAGGTGTTCTGGCGCCTGTTCACGGTGCTGGTCGTGCCCGCGGCCATCGCCGGGTACGGCATCGCCCGCAGCGGCATGCGGCGCAAGGAGGCGGCCCGCTACCGGGACAGCCTGCGGCGCGGCGCCGCCGGGCAGTGAGGAGGCGACCGGCATGATGAGCAGGAAGACCCTGGCAATCCTGGCGGCGGTCGTCGTCGCCCTGGTCGCGATCAGCATCGCGCAGTCGCTCGGCCACCGCCGCGCCACGTCGCGCGAGGCGACGGCGGTGCTCGTGGCGGCCGAACTGAAGGCCGACGACCTGTCGCGCATCGTGCTCGGCCGCGGCGCCGAGCCCGAGGCCGTGGTGCTCGAGGCGGGCCCCGACGGCTGGCGCGTGGCGTCGCTGTGGAACGCGCGCGCCAACCGCGAGCGCATCGACGCGCTCTTGAAGGCGGTGTCGGGCCTGTCCGGCGAGTTCCGCTCGGACCGGCGCGAGGTGCTGCCCGACTACGGGCTGGCGGCCGATGCCGCCGTGACCGTGCGCGCGTTCGGCCGGGACGGCAAGGAGGTCCTCTCGCTGGAGGTGGGCAACCGGCCCGAGGGTGCCGGCGGCAACTTCGTCAAGCTGCCCGGCAGGGACGAGGTGTACCTGTGCGCGACGGGCGTCCTGTCGCACCTGGGCATCTACGGCGCGCCCGAGACGCCGCGCCCGCGCATGTTCCTGGACCTGTTCGCCGTGCAGGAGGATCGCGCCGGCGTCGACGCGATCCGGCTGCACGACAAGGACGGCGACCGCGCGTTCGAGAAGGTGTTCGCCGGAGCGCCGGCGGGCGGCGACTCGGCGGCGGTGGCCGCGGCGCGCGCGACCTGGGAATGGAAGACGGGCGGCGGGCCGGCGCGCAGCCTGGCCAAGGCGAAGGTCGACCCCGTCCTGAACGCCCTGGTCAGCGTGCACGCCAACGACCTGGACGACCCCGCGGCGCCGGCCGCGACCTACGGCCTGGACGCCCCCACCCGGACGGCCACGCTGGTGATGGCCGACGGGCGGCAGGTGGTCCTGGAGTTCGGGGCGGACCGCGCGGCGGCCGGCGACAAACCCGGCGGCACGTGGATGCGCGTGCGCGGGCGGCCCGAGGTATGGGTCGTGACCGAGTACATGCTCAAGAACGTCTTCAAGACGGTCGCGGAGCTGGTCCCGGACAAGCCCTGAGGCGGCCCGGCCGGTTCACCGACGGTTCACGTGGGAATAAGGGGTCGCCGCAGGCGACCCCTTGTTCGTCAGGGCGGCCCCTTGTTCTGCGGGGCGTCGCCCGGCCCCGCGCCCGTGTAAAGGACCGGAAAGGACGGGTTTCGGCCGAGCCGGGCGTTGGAAAATCCGTGGCGCGGTCCTATCATTGAAGCGGCGCGCCGCGTCCCCGCGCGGCCATGCGCATCGGTCCATCCG
>CAINDZ010000022.1 GCA_903847545.1 uncultured bacterium
CCAGCTGCAGGTCGTGGGTGATCAGGATGATCGTCACGCCCTCGCGGTGCAGCTGCTGGAACAGCGCCAGGATGCCCTTGCCGGAGCGGCTGTCGAGGTTGCCGGTGGGTTCGTCGGCCAGGATGACCTGCGGGTTGTTGGCCAGCGCGCGCGCGATCGCCACGCGCTGCATCTCGCCGCCCGACAGCTGCGTGGGCAAATGTTCGGCGCGGGCGCCCAGGCCCACCTTGTTCAGCATCTCCAACGCTCGCTCGCGCCGCTTCTTCGCCGGCATGCCGGCGAACAGCAGGGGCATCTCGACGTTCTCGCGCGCCGTGGCGTGCGGCAGCAGGTGGAAGGCCTGGAAGACGAAGCCGATCGACTTGTTGCGCAGGTCGGCCAGTTCCTCCGGGTTCAGCTTCCCCACCTCGCGGCCGCCGAACTCGTAGAGGCCGCGGCTGGGCACGTCCAGGCAGCCCATCAGGTTCATCAGCGTCGACTTGCCCGAGCCCGACGCGCCGATGATCGCGATCAGCTCGCCGGTCCTGATCGACAGGTTCAGGCCGCTGAGCGCCTCCAGCTCGACCGATCCGCTCTTGTAGACCTTGGTGACGTCCTGCATCCTGATGATGAGATCGTCATTCATGACGGAGCGCCTCCACCGGGTTCAGTTTGACGGCCCGTCGCGCGGGCAGCGCGCCGGCCAGGCAGCCGATGCCGACCAGCGCCATCGCGGTGACCAGGCCCATCGGGATCGAGAGAGTGGGCTTGCCCAGGAACTGCAGGGCCTCGCTCTGCACGGGCACGCGCATGATGCCCTCGACCAGCAGCCACGACAGCCCGATACCCAGGTAGCCGCCCAGGGCGGCGAGCACCAGCGCCTCGCCCACGATCTGCGAGGTGACCGCGCGGCGGTGCGCGCCGATGGCCATCTGCATGCCGATCTCGCGCGTGCGCCGCTGCACCATCACGAACATCATGTTGGCTAGGCCGACGCCCGCCACCAGCAGCGTCATGCCGCCGACCACGCCCATGAACACTTCCATGCCGCGCATGATCTTGTCGCCCATCTCGCGGTTCTTGACCGTGTCCCAGAAGTGCAGCGCGCTTTCGTCGGTCGGGTCGAAGTGCTGGCGGCGCGCGAACACCTCGCGCACCTGCGGCTCGACGTCCTTCGTCGTGGCGGGCGCCTTCACGGTGTAGAGGATGTTGTCGAACTGGCCCTCGCCGAACATGTTCTCGAACGTCGAGACCGGGATGTTGGCCTTGGCGATGTCGGGCCCGCCGTACATGCCGTTCTGCTGCTTGTTGATCATGACGCCGATGACCGTGAACGGCACGCCGCGCACGAACACGGTCTGGCCGACGGGCTTCGCCTGGCCGAACAGCTTGGTCGCCAGCTCGGGACCCAGGAACAGCACGCGCCGCCCCTGCGCCTGGTCGATGTCGTTGATGAAGCGCCCGCCCGGGCGCGCGATGTGCGTGCGCACGTGCTCGTAGCACGGCATGACGCCCGTCAGGTGCGCGCTCACCGAGGTGGTGCCCCAGCGCAGGTCCACGGCCCAGCGGCTGTACTCGCCGGCCAGGTCGTCGATCGC
>CAINDZ010000023.1 GCA_903847545.1 uncultured bacterium
GCGGGCAGGCCGCCGACCAGGCGTCCCTCGCGGCGCACCGCCAGCCACAGCGCCGAGGCGCCGGGCCACGTCGCGGCCGCGCTCGTCGTCCAGTGGGCGGTGTGCGGATAGTCCGAGGAGCCGTCGGCGGCGACCAGTTCGTCCCAGTCCGGCGGCGCGACGGCGACCTGCTCAAGGACCAAGTCGCCGCCACGCGTTCGGGAATCCATCAACGACACCGCCGCCGCAGGCTCTCGCGCACCACGGTCACGACGTCGTCGATCTCCTGGTCGGTCATCGACGGGAACAGCGGCAGGCTGACCGCCTCGTCGAAGTAGCGCTCGGTCTGGCCCAGGCGCGGGGCGAACTCGCGGCCCGCCTCGCGGAACACCGGGTGGTAGTGCAGCGGGATGAAGTGCACCGAGCTGCCGATGCGGTTGGCCGTCAGGTCGGCGATCAGGCCGTCGCGCCCACCCTCGATCCGCTCGCGGTCGACGCGCACGGCGTACAGGTGCCAGGCGTGCGTGCACCAGTCGGCCGCCGTCGGCAGCGTCAGGCCCGGCAGACCGGCGAGGGCGGCGCTGAAGCGCCCGGCGATCTCGGTGCGGCGGCGCATGAACTCGTCCGAGCGGCCGAGCTGCACCAGGCCCAGCGCGGCGGCGGGATCGCCCAGGTGCATCTTGTAGCCGAACTCGACGATCTCGTAGTACCAGCGACCCTTGTCGGTGTAGCGCTGCCAGGCGTTGCCGTCCATGCCGTGGAAGCTGATCACCTGCACCCGCCGCGCCACCTCGGGATCGTTCGTCGTGACCAGGCCGCCGTCGCCGCTGGTGATGCACTTGGTCGCGTAGAACGAGAACACCGTGGCGTCGCTGAGCCCGCCCAACCGCACGCCGCGCACCTCGGCGCCGAAGGCGTGCGCCGCGTCCTCCATCACGCGGATGCCGTGCTGCCGTGCGATCGCCAGGATCTCCTCGATGCGGCACGGGTGGCCGGCCAGGTGGACCGGGATGACGACCTTCGTGCGCGGGGTGATGGCGGCTGCGAACGATTCGGGATCGAGCCCGAGGTTGGCCGGGTCGATGTCCGCCAGCACGGGGCGGGCGCCGCAGTGGACGACAGCGCCCAGCGTGGCCACGAACGTCAGCGCCGGCAGGATGACCTCGTCGCCGGGCCCCACGCCCAGGGCCTTGAGGGCCACCAGCAACCCCGACGACGCGCTCGACACGGGCACCGCGTGCGGCACGCCCAGGTAGCGGCCGCAGGCCTCGCCGAACTCGCGCACCTTGGGGCCGTAGGTCAGCCAGCCCGAGCGCAGCACCTCGGTGACGGCCGACAACTCGGCCTCGCCCAGGTCGGGGCGGAAGAACGGCAGGAACGCCTCGCGCTTGATGAACTCGGTGCCCTGGATGTCCCCCATGCGAACTCCGTGTCGTTGCGGCCGCCGTCCCGCCTTCGCGTGCTCAGCGGACGATGGCCAGTGTCAGCGCCGCGTCCGTGCCGCGCCACTTCACGTGCAGCACGTACATGCCCGTGCGCACCAGGTTGCCCATGCGGTTGGTCCCGTTCCAGAAGGCCGTGTCGGGCGTCACCTCGGGATCGTCGTAGACCAGTTCGCCCTGCAGGTCGTAGATCGAGACGTGCGCCGGGTCGTCCGCCGACACGCCGGCGGGCAGGCCGCCCAGCTTCAGGCGCGAGACGCCGGTGGCGTCGGCCAGCCAGGGATTCGGGTAGCAGTAGGCTCCCGCCAGGTCGGGCTCGTCGACAGTGCCGCCGCCGCTGCCGATGGTCAGCAGGACCGCGCCCTGGTCCGAGCTCAGCAGCAGGCGCCGGCCGTCGGCGTCGGCCACCAGCTTGCGGTACGTCAGGCCGGGCAGCTGGGCGATGACGTTGGCCGAGTACAGCGTCGGGTACGTCGTCGATCCGTAGTAGTTGGCCAGGTCGATCCACGCCGTGACGGCGATGTCGGAGCCCGTGCCGCGGATGCGGTTGAGCCCCGTGCGCGTGGCCACCCACACGTCGCCGTTGGCATCGATCGCGAGGTCGGCCACGTTGCCGTTGACCAGGCCCTGGCTGCCGGCCGAGAACTTCTCGCCCACGGCCGTGACCAGCGTCGCCGTGCGCGCCGTCTCGTTGTAGCTGAGCTGCATCACGCCGTTGCCGCCCGCCCAGATCGTGCCGTCCGGGCCCGCGGCCAGGGCCACGGCCTTGCCCAGGTCGAGCGACGTCCCGGCGACGTACCGCACGGGCGTGTCCCAGCGGTCGTCCGACTGGTCCAGCCAGGTGAGGGGATCGTTCGGGCCGGCGGCATCGCCGTTGATGTCCCAGCGCACCAGGCCCACCTCCTCGACCGCGAACCAGACGACGTCGCGCCGCTGCACCACCGCGTCCCAGACGCCGGGGCCCGCCCCGAGCCCGCCGCTGCGCGGCAGCACCATCCAGTTGGCCGGGTTCCGCCAGTGCGCGGGGTCGACCAGCACGTCCACCTTCTCGACGTCGGCCCAATCGTGCATGACGAACAGCGGGCCGTCCGGGTGCGTGGCCAGGTTGATGATGGAGCGGCCCGACAGCCCCGCCGCGGGCGTGACGTGGCCCACCTTGCCCGTGGCGGCGTCGATGCGGAGGATGCCCGAGGTGTACTGGCCGCACCAGATGGTCCCGTCCGGGCCGGCTGCCATGCCCAGCACGTTGCCGCCCGACGTGAAGATGCCGTTCGAGTCGGGGGCCACGTTCGCGCTCTCCCACAGGTACGACCACGCCGTCCCGTCGAACGCCGACGCCCCGAGGCCCGTCCAGTCGCCGATCCAGTAGCCGTCGCCGGCGCCGAACGTGACGCCCTCGGCGTTGCGGACCACGCTGGAGCGGAAGTCGCGCAGCGTGAACACGTCGCCCGGGCCGCGCCTGCCCACATAGGCCTGCTCCAGCGTCCGCGAGCCGCTGGCGGCCACGGTGCGGCCGCCGATCCACACGTCGACGCCCGCGCAGATGGCGCTGCACTTGGGGTTCGGCAGCGTGACGGTGCGCCAGGCGCCGCCGCTGTAGGCATGCAGCAGGCCGTTGCCCGAGGCATCGATGCCCAGCGCCCAGGTCTCGCCCGCGCGACAGCTGACGCGCATGGCCCAGCCGCCGAGCGAATGCTGGAACTGCCACGCCGAGGCGTCGTCGTCCCAGGCGTAGACGCCGCCGTTGGTCGCGGCCAGCAGCCGGCCCGCGTCGTCGATCGCGAAGTCGTTGACGACCAGGCTGCCCAGGCCCGCGTTCTGGTCGGTGAACAGGTTGTTCGCGAAGCGCGACACGCCGATGGGGGTGCCGACGAACAGCTGGCCGTTCCAGACCTGCATCGCGTTGACCGTGTTCGAGATCAGGTCGTCCTGCTCGGCCGTGTAGAGGTTGCCCGAGAGGCCGTCGATGATCTGCCCGATGCCGGCGCCGTCCATCGCGTAGTACACGCGCTCGCTGCCGCCCACCATGGTCCCGGTCACGGCCGTCAGGTCGAGACCGCCCAGGTTGCCGGCGAACTGGCGGAACGTGGGGCTGCCCGCGGGGTCGGTGATGCGCGTGAGGCCGCCGCCGTCGGTCGCCACCCACAGGTTGGCGCCGGTCCAGGCCAGGTCGGTCACGCGGTTGCCGGACAGGTCCTGCCCGGCAGTCCACACCTCGCCGCCCTGCGGATCGGCCGTCGGCAGCACGCCGAGGCCGCCGCCCTCCAGGCCCACGAAGAGGCGGCCGTCCACCTCCTGCAGCGCGGTGACGTTTCGCTGCGCCAGCAACTGCGTCAGCGTGACCGACTGCGCGAGGACCGGGCCGGCGGCCAGGCACGCCGCCAGGCAGGCGATGGTCCGGGTGAACAGCCGCGCCGCGCCGCGCCGTGGGCGCTGCGTCGAGTACTTCTTCGCGTGCATCGTCACGTGCCTTCCTCCCGCGGCCGGCGCGCCCGCGCCGTGTCGCCGACGATCCTCGATCCGGCGTCGCCCAGCAGGCCGAAGCCGCCGGGATCGCGCCACAACTGCCTGGACCTGGCCGCGAATCCCGCCGGCCGGCCGGGCCGCGTCGCGGCCCACTCCCCCGTCAATCCCGGGGCGCACGGCGCGCTGCGCCAGAACGCCAACACCTCGTCCGCCGTGCGCGGGGCCTCGCGCCGGCCGCCGGTCTGCGGCCGGGGCCCGCTGACGGCGATCCGGCCGCGGCACAGCGCCCCGGCCAGCGGCCACTGCCACGCCAGCGGCAGCACGCGGCCGCCGCCGTCGATCGCCAGCGACACGGTCGGGTCGTGTCCCCACAGGTCGCTGAGCGCCACCGACACCACCGACGCCGAGCCGCGCGGGACGCGCACCGCGCGCAGCCACAGCCAGGCGGGCCCGGCCAGCAGCGCCACGCAGGCGCCGGTCGCCAGCGCACAGGCCCGCGCCGCCAGGCCGCTGGTGGCCCGCAGGCCGCCGCCGGCATGGACCGCGCTCAACTCGCCCCCGAAAGTCTCGACATGATCGCCCGCGACGGCCAGCCACGCCCCCGGCAGCGGCCAGCGCAGGCGGATGCGCTCGCGGCGCAGGGTAGCCAGCACGGCCCAGTCCTCCGGCGACCGCGGCCCGCCCTCTTCCCAGAATACCACCTGCGACACGCGGTAGCGTCGCACGATCTCGGGAATCTCGAGCGGGCGGCCCAGCCACGGCACGTCGCCCCCGCCCAGGGCGGGCAGGCCGGCCCCGGCGGGGGGCTCGGCGACATAGCCGGCCACGTCGATGCCCCGCCGCGCGGCCGGGCCCAGCGACGCCAGCCAGGCGCCGATGCGTTGCGGCGGACCGGCCAGCAGCGTGCGTTCGAGCGTCAGCCGGCCGCGCTCGAGGCGACCCCGCACGCGGCGCACCAGGCGGTCGCCCGTGAACGTTGCCAGCGCCAGCAGGGGGATGAACAGCAGCAGCACCGCGCGGCTGACGACGTCCAGGTGCCCCAGGTAGGTTGCCGCCAGCAGCAGGATCGCCAGCACGCCCACCTGCTGCAGGTGCTCGCCCAGGCTGCGCGCGCGGCCGCTGCCGTCGACCCGGTAGCGCCCGGTCAGCAGGAACGTCAGTGACGCCAGCAGCCCGGCGAAGCCCAGCAGGGGCAGGTACTCGTGGAACGGGAAGAGCGGCTCGGAGAACCAGCCGGCCGCCGCCTGCCGCAACGCGTAGGCGCCGACGAACGCCGCGGACAGCCCGGCCATGTCCAGCACCCACAGCAGCTGGGCCAGCAGCGGGCCTCGCCACTTCTTCAGCAGCCAGACGAACATCCCCCACTTCTCGTAGAACGAGATCAGGCTGCCCAGGTGCAGCCACCACGAGCGGCCGAAGCGTCCGCGCGCGCTGGCCCGCCGGTGGCGATGGATGAACCGCGCGTCGGGCGTGTACTGCACCTCGTAGCCGGCCTGCCACATGCGGTAGCACCAGTCGACGTCCTCGAAGTACAGGAAGAAGCGCTCGTCCATGGCGCCGCTGCGGTCCATGGCCGTGCGGCGCGCGAGAACGCAGCCGCCCAGCACCCAGTCGACGGGCCGGCTGCTGTGGTGGTCGAAGTCGCGCATCAGGTGGCGCTGCACCGTGCGGCTGTCGGGGAAGATCCGGCCCAGCACCGTGCGCCGCAGCAGCAGCGTGCGCAGCGTGTAGAAGCGGCGGCAGGATTCCTGCAGCGACCCGTCCTCGTTCAGCAGCTGCGGGCCGACCAGGCCCGCGCGCGGGTGCGCGTCGGCGAACTCGAGCAGGCGGTCCAGGGCGCCCGGCTGCACGACGATGTCCGGGTTCAGGATCAGGTAGTAGTCGGCCGGCACGGCCGCCATGCCCTTGTTGCAGCCGCGCGCGTAGCCCGTGTTCTCGGTGTTGAAGAGCCACAGGCACGCGGGGTGGCGCTGGTGGACGGCCGCCAGGCCCTCGTCGTGCGAGGCGTTGTCGACGATGACCACGCGGTGGGACGTCGCGGGCGGGTAGGCGGCGATGGACTCCAGGCAGCGCCCGAGGTCCTCGCTGGTGTTGAAGTGGACGATGACGATCGCCAGCCGGACGTGACCCTCGCCGCCGTGCCCGCGCGCCTCGGCCATCAGTGCGTCCTGCGCAGGCGCATCGCCCAGATCATCCACATCGCCTCGAGGATGATGCGCTTCGACATCTTCGAGATGCCCACCTGGCGGTCGACGAACATGATGGGGATCTCGCGGATGCGCATCCCCTTCCTCCAGCAGATGTACGTCATCTCGATCTGGAACGAGTAGCCGTCGCTGCGGATGCGGTCCAGCGGCAGGCGCTCGAGCGTGGAGCGCCGGAAGCACTTGAAGCCGCCGGTGCAGTCCTTGATGGGCAGCCCGGTGACGAAGCCGGCGTAGCGGTTGGCCCCCACGCTCAGCACCAGTCGCCGCAGCGGCCAGTTGACGACGGTGATGCCGTGCAGATAGCGGCTGCCCAGCACCAGGTCGTGGTCGCGGATGTGCACCAGGAACTCGTCGAGAGCCGAAGGATCGTGGCTGAAGTCGGCGTCCATCTCGAACACGACGTCGAACTTCGTGTTGGCCAGGACCCACTTGAAGGCGGCGATGTAGGCGGCGCCGAGGCCCTCCTTCTTCGTCCGCTCCAGCAGCAGGATGCGGTCGCCGAAGCCCGGCAGCGCCTTGACGATGGTCGCCGTGCCGTCGGGCGAGCCGTCGTCGACCACGAGCACCGACAGCCGCGGGTCGCGCGCCAGGATGAGCGGGACCAGGCGGCCGATGTTCTCGGCCTCGTTGTACGTGGGCACGACCACCACCGCCGCGGTCGGTTCCAGCGGCGGGCACGTGTTGTCGTGGGCGTGCACGTTCATCGGGCCACTAGCCTTTCACGCGGTTCGCGACGGCCGCCGGCAGCAGGCGGCTCGGCAGGAAGGAGATCCCCACCAGCCCCAGCGTCAGGATGACCCCGATCATCGTCAGCGTCAATCCCGCCCGGTACGAGGCGTCGTGGTACGCGAACGTGACCGTGTGGTCGCCCGCGGGCACGGCCACGGCGCGCAGCGCCAGGTCGGCCGTCAGCAGC
>CAINDZ010000024.1 GCA_903847545.1 uncultured bacterium
AGGCTCTCGCCGTTCTCGGCCAGCGACGGCGCGTTGGATGCCGCGCTGCCGAGGCCCGCCGCGATCGAGCCCGGGAAGGCCTCGACCATCTCGGGCACGGCGTCGGGTGCCAGTCCGTCCTCGTACAACTCGAGGTCCGGCGCGCGCCCGTAGGCCGTCTGGAACTTCGAGCTGCCCGCCAGCGCCACGACGATGGTGTCGCCGGCTGCAATCGAGAACCCGGCCGGGAAGCGCGCGTGGAAGTCGCTGAAGGCGCCGCCGCCCGCCGTGGCGGTGGTCGGGTTCGCCTCGGCGATGCGCCAGTAGTACTGGCTGTTCGTCGTGAAGGTCCCGTCGGTCAGATAGTACTGGCCGAGATCGATCGCCGCAGCGGTCGGGTTGTAGATCTCAACGAACTCGCTGGCTGCGCGCGGGGCGACCGCGTCGAGCGTCTGGACTTCGGAGATGACGAGGTGGTCAGCCACGGCCTCGGGAGCCGCGAGCGCCGCGTTCGCCAGCGCGCAAGCCGCCAGCAACACGACCGGCAGCCACCGCCACGACGGCGACGATTTCCTGCAAAGACTCGACATCGAACCACTCTCCCTTTCGAGGGTGCGGGACGGGATTCCCGAACGAACATGTCGCGAGGGGAGAGGCACAATAGCGCCGTGCGGGGCCCGATTCAAGCCGGATCGGTTGCGCACCGGCGCGACCGAGCCACGCCAGCGAACAGCACATGTCGTTTGGAACCGGCGCCCCGCAGCGCCGGAAATCCCAGAGGGAAAGTCGGTTGTCGCGACCTTGTGACGATTGCGCGCAGGCGCGATCACGGCCCGTATTGTATAGTCCCGCGGACCCACGGCGCCGTACGCCCGGTGCGGCCGCCACCCAGGACCGGAAACCGTGTGCCTGCAGCCCGTTAGGGCCGGGCACGGACGGAGCGAACGTGCGCGACCCGTTTTCCCGCCTCACCCGCAGGCAGCGCTTGCTGTCGCGCGCCTGGCGCCTGCGCCGCCGCTTGGGCGGCCCGGCGCGACGGGACGCGGCGACGCCGGCCGGCGCCCCGGCCCACCTGCTGCTGGTGGGCGTCGACACCTTGCGGGCGGACCACCTGGGCTGCCACGGCCACGTTCGACCGACCTCGCCGCGCCTGGACGCGCTGGCGGCCGCCGGCACGCGGTTCAGCGACGTCACCGCCCCCGCCCCCTGGACCCTGCCCTCGTTCACCGGCGCGCTCACGGCCGTGATGCCCGGCCTGCACGGCGCCTACCTGGGCGGCGACGTGCGCAACATGGACAAGCAGGCGCCCGGTCGCGTGCGCCCGGGTGTCGTGACGCTGGCGGCGCACCTGCGGGCGCAGGGCTACCGCACGGCAGCCTTCTACGCGAACCAGTTCTTCGCCTTCGGACTGGCCGAGAGCTTCGGCACGCACGCGTACCACAACCTGCCTGCCGAGGACATGCTGGCGATGGCGCACGACTGGCTGCGGCGCAACGCCGACCAGCCTTGCTTCTGCTTCGTGCTGGTCAACGACCCGCACGAGCCGACGACGCCGCCGTGGGACGACCTGACGCCGTTCCTGCCCTCGCCCGCGCCCACCGATGCGCAACTGGCCGAGCTGGCGCGCTGGGGCGGGCACGCTTGGCCGCACCTCGGCCGCGCCGGCGGCGCCGACGAAGGCGCGGTGCGCGCGGCGCTCGAGGTGAAGCTGGCGATCTACGATGCGACGATCCGCCAGGTCGACCGCGCGCTGGGCCGGCTGCAGGACCGGCTCGCGGCCGACGGCCTGGCGGAGCGCACGCTGGTGTCGGTGTTCGCCGACCACGGCGAGGAGTTCCTGGACCACGCCGCCTGGGCCGCGCGCTGGGACCATGACCCGCGCGGGCTGGCCGGCATCGGCCACGGGCAGAGCCACTTCCAGGAGCTGCTGCACGTGCCTTGGGTGGCCTGGGGCCCGGGCGTGCCGCGGGGCGTGACGGTCGAGGCACCGGCCTCGCTGCTGGACCTGTCGCCGACGGTGCTGGACTGGCTGGGCCTGCCGCCGCTGCCGCCGGCGTCGCGACCCGCCGGCGTGGCGCCGGAGCTGGCCGGCGCGCTGGTGGGCCGTTCGCTCGCGGCGGCCGCGGCGCGGCCGGACGGGGCGCTGCCCGGCGTGCCCCCGCGCGTGCTGCTGGCCGAGGCCATCGCCTACGGGCCCGACCTGGTGGCGGTGCGGCAAGGCAACTGGAAGCTGGTCGCCGCGCGGGACGGCCGCCCGCTGGCGCTGTTCGACCTCGCGACCGATCCCGGCGAGCAGCGCGACGTCGCGACGGACCACCCGGATGAACTGGCGGCCCTGCGCGCCGTGGTCGACGCGTGGCGCGCCAGCGGCGCCGGCGCAAGCGAAACCGCCCAGGCTGCCCCGTGGGGCGACCTGGACGGTGTGGTGCGCGAACGCCTGCGCGATATGGGCTATTCCGAGTAGGGGGCTATTCCCCTCAGGGCCGCCCCCGCGACGCGGCGCGTTAGCCCGCGACGTCCACCGCGAGGTCGGCCACCGTGCGCGCCAGCTTCGCGAACGCCGCCTGCGCGGCGCTGCCCTGCACGCGCGCCGCGGGCAGGCCCGCGTCGCCGCCGGTGCGGATGGCCGGGTCGATGGGAATCTCGCCCAGCAGCGGCAGCCCGTACTGCGCCGCCACCTCGCCGCCGCCGCCCGTCCCGAAGATGTCGTGCTTCTGCGTGCACCCCGGGCAGATGAAGTAGCTCATGTTCTCGACGACGCCGAGCACCGGCACCTGCGTCTCACGGAACATGCGGATGCCGCGCCGCACGTCGGCCAGCGCCACCTCCTGCGGCGTCGTCACCATCACGATGCCCGACAGCGGCACCTGCTGGATCAGCGTCAGCTGCGCGTCGCCCGTGCCCGGCGGCATGTCCACGACCAGGATGTCGAGGTCCTGCCACTGCACGTCCTTGAGGAACTGCTTGATGGCCGAGAAGACCAGCGGCCCGCGCCAGATCACCGGCTGGTCGGGCGGCAGCAGCAGGCCCATGCTGATGACCTGCAGGCCCATCGCCTGCACCGGGAAGATCTTGCGGTCGGCCGTGACCTCGGGCTGCTCGCGAATGCCCAGCATCGTCGGCACGCTCGGCCCGTAGACGTCGGCGTCGAGCAGGCCCACGCGGTGCCCGGCGTCGGCCAGCGCCAGCGCGAGGTTCACCGCCACCGACGACTTGCCCACGCCGCCCTTGGCGCTGGCCACGGCGATGACCTTGCGCACGCCGGGCAGCTTCGCGCGGTCGGCGAACGGGTCGGGCGACTGGCCGTGCGGGCCGCGCGGCGCCTGCTTCGGCGGCGTGCGGTCGTCGACCGGGACCTCGACCGACTGCACGCCCGGCAGTGACGAGACGGCCTTCAGCACGTCCTGCCGCACCTGGGCGATGGTCTCTTCCTTCTCGCTCGTGCGCACGACGGTCACGGTGACCTGGCCGCCGGTGACGACGATCTCGCCGATCAGGTTGATCGACACGACGTCGACGCGCGTGCCGGGCACCTTCACCTCGCGCAGGGCTGCCATCACGATCTCGGGAGTCAGGGACTGGGACATGCTCGTCACCTCGAAGGGCGCGCGGCGGCGCCGGTAGGCCGGGAGGATGGACCGCGGACGGGTGCGGCGCGAAGGGCCGGCCCGGCGTGTGCCTGACCGGCCCCGTCTGCGTCGCGCGCGATCGCGGCTACTGGTTGAACGAGGCCAGCGCCTCTTCGCACGTGGCGTACGTGTCGAAGACGAGCTTCAGCTGGGTCACGTTCAGGATGTTGTCGATGCGGTCGCTGACACTGCAGATCTTCAGGCGGCCGCCGTTCTTCTTCAGCGTATGGAAACCGGACACGAGGATGCCCAGGCCCGTCGAGTTCACCCACGTCACCTTGCTCAGGTCCAGGAGCACATCGACATGGCCGTCGGCGATCAGCGTCTTGATCTCGCCCAGGAAGCGCTCGTGGTCGGGGCCTCCCATGATCTTGCCGGCGAGCGCCAGCACGACGACATCGCCTTGGACAGTCTGCTTGATGTTCAAGTCACCCTCCTCGAAGTACCGGTCCGTCGACTACGGAACCACAGTATGATAAAGTCCGGATGGGCGCATCTCCAAACCGGAATCGTCGCCGGATTCGCCGGCGCCCTGCCCGCGCCCCCGCCGGAGGCCTGCCCGTGACCGTCGTCCGCCCCGCCGTCCTGCCCGGCGCCTGGTACCCCGCCGACCCGGCCGCGCTGGCTCGCACGGTCGACGGGTTCCTCGCCGGCGCCGACCCGGACACCCTGCCCGTGGGCCGGCCGCGGGTCGGTGTGGCCCCCCACGCCGGGTACGCCTGGAGCGGCCCGGTGGCCGGGCGCCTGTACGGCCTGCTGACCGCCGTGCCGGTGCGACGACTGGTCATCCTGGCCCCCAACCACCGCGTGCGCCTCGGCCGGCCGGCCCTCAGCGGCGCGGCGGCCTTCGCCACGCCCCTCGGCCCGGTCCTGGTCGACACGGACGCCGTGGCGCGGCTGGCCGCCGGCGGGACGTTCGCCGTCGACGACCAGTCCCACCGCGACGAGCATGCGATCGAGATCCAGTTGCCCCTGGCGCAGCGTTGTTGGCAAGGGTCGTGCCCGGCGATCGTGCCGGTGCTGGTGCCGCGGCTGGAAGCGGCGCAGCGCGCCGCGGCGGCCGCGCAACTGGCCGAACTGTGCGATGCGGACACGCTGCTGCTGGTGTCGACGGACCTGACCCACTACGGCGCGGGCTACGGTTTCGTGCCGTTCAACACGGACATTCCTGCCGCCATCGAGCGCCTGGACACGGGCGCGCTGCTGCGCCTGCTGGCGGGCGACGGCCCCGGCCTGCTGGACTACGGAAGGCAGACCGGCATCACCATGTGCGGGCTGGAGGCCGCGGCCCTGGCGCTTGGTTGCGGCGTGCCGCCCGGCCACCAGGCGGCGCTGCTGGGCTACGCGCGCAGCGGCGACCGCGATCAAGACTACCGGATGTCGGTGAGCTACGCGGCGGCGCTGTTGACCGATGGCGCGTCGCCGCCGGGGACGCCGGCGGGAGGCACGCCATGAGTGGAACCCCGGCGCCTCTGAACGCGGAGGAGCGCGCGTTCCTGCGCGAGCTCGCCGCGCGCGCCGTCGCCGCGGCTGCCGCCGGCGAATCGGCGCCCGACCCCGCCGGGGTGGCCCGCGAGCTGGGCGTGCCGCTGGTCGGCCGGCTGGCCGAGACCGGCGGCGCCTTCGTGACGCTGCACCGGGACGGCCGGCTGCGCGGGTGCATCGGCACCATCGTCGGGCGCGAGCCTCTGGCCGCGGCGGTCGCCGACAACGGCGTCGCCGCGGCGGTGCACGACCCGCGCTTCGCGCCCGTCGCACCTGATGAAGTGTCAAATCTCACGCTTGAGGTTTCGGCGCTCACGCCCCTGCGCGCGGTCGCGGGCCCCGGGGACATCGTCGTCGGGCGCCACGGTATCCTGTTGGAAAAGAACGGGCGCCACGCCGTCTTCCTGCCCCAGGTGGCCACCGAACAGGGCTGGGACCTGCCGACCACGCTGGCCCACCTGTGCCGCAAGGCGGGCCTGCCCGCCGACGCATGGCGCGAGGGCACGCGGTTTCACGTCTTCGAGGCGGAAGTTTTCTAGTTGTGACACACCCGGCGGGCGGCTATTTTCGGCCTTCGCGTGTCAAGACGGCGGGGTAACCCCTTTACCCTCGCTCGATTCTGTTTGCCTGAGACGTCGTCAGGGATGGCGCGTCCCGAGGAAGGCGGTTCCGGATGGGCCTGCTCGACAAAGTCGGGAAGTTCCAGGTGGCCAGACAGCTGATGGCCGCTGACCTGTACAACTACTTCCGCGTGATCGAGTCCGCCCAGGAGAATACCGTCCGGTACAAGGGCAAAGAGATCATCATGCTCGGCTCCAACAACTACCTGGGGCTGACCAACCATCCCAAGGTGAAGGAAGCCGCGCGCGCGGCCATCGCCAAGTACGGCACCGGCTGCGCCGGCTCGCGCTTCCTGAACGGCACGCTCGACATCCACATCGAGCTCGAGGAGAAGCTGGCGGCGCTGGTCGGCAAGCCGAAGGCGCTGGTCTTCTCGACGGGCTTCATGGTCAACCAGGGCGTGCTCAGCTCGCTGGTCCAGCGCAACGAGTCGATCATCGTCGACCGCACCGACCACGCGTCGATCATCGACGGCGCCCGGCTGTCGTTCGCGGACGTGCGCAAGTACAAGCACAACGACATGGAGAACCTCGAGCTGGTGCTCCAGAACGAGCGCGAGCGGAACAAGCTGATCATCATCGACGGCGTGTTCTCGATGGAGGGCGACATCGCCCGCCTGCCCGAGATCATCGAGCTGGCCGAGAAGTACGACGCGGTCGTCATGGTCGACGATGCGCACGGCGTGGGCGTGCTGGGCGACCACGGTCGCGGCACCTGCAACCACTTCGGCCTGACCGAGCGCACGCACCTGATCATGGGCACGTTCTCGAAGTCGCTGGCCTCGGTGGGCGGCTTCATCGCCGCGGACGAGGACACGATCCACTTCATCCAGCACCAGGCGCGCTCGCTCATCTTCTCGGCGTCGATGCCCCCGGGCTCGGTCGCCTCGGTCTCGGCCGCGGTCGACGTGATGCTCGAGGAGTCGTGGCGGCACGAGGCCCTGTGGCGCAACAACGACATCATGCGCCAGCGCCTGGACGCCGCCGGCTTCGACACCGGCCCCAGCGAGACGCCGATCATCCCGGCGATCGTCGGCGAGGACATGACCGCGTTCATCTTCTGCCGCCGCCTGATCGACGAGGGCGTGTTCGTGAACCCGGTGGTCTCTCCCGCGGTCGAGCCGGGCAACGCCCTGATCCGCCTGAGCCTGATGGCCACGCACACCGAGGACGAGATCAACAAGGCGATGGACATCATGGAGCGCGTCGCGCGCGAGATGGAAATCATCCCGGGCCGCTGAGCGCGCCCGCGAAACCGACCGAGGAGGACGGCATGGCCGTGAACATCATCCCGGTCGGCGAGGACCGGAAGCTGCTCGCCCGTTTCCAGAAGCTGCCCTACGACGTCTACGGCGACGATCCCCACGTCGTCTTTCCCCTGCTCGACGAGCAGCGGAAATTCCTCGACCGCCACCACAACCCGTTCTACACGCACGCCGTGACCGAGTTGTGGCTGGCCGTGCGCGACGGGCGCGACGTCGGCCGCATCGCCGCCTGCGTGGACAGCGCCAACAACGCCCACCAGAAGGAGCAGGTCGGGTTCTTCGGCTTCTACGAGGCCTTCGACGACGCCGAGGCCGCGTCCGCCCTGCTGCGGACGGCCGCCGACTGGATCCGCGCGCAGGGCATGGACACGATGCGCGGCCCCGGTTGCTTCACGTCGAACCACGACTGGTACGGCCTGCAGGTCGACGGCCGCTTCGACCGCCCGATGGTCGGCATGCCGTACAACCCGCGCTACTACGAGAAGCACTTCGCCGACTTCGGCCTGGCGGGCGCCAAGGACCTGTTCGCGTGGTGGATGGAGACCGGCGGCAAGCTTCCCGAGAAGATGCAGGAACTGATCGACCGCGTGCTGGCGCGGCCCGGCCTGGTGATCCGGCCCATGAACATGAAGAAGTTCCTGGAGGAGGCCTCGCTGGTCCGCGAGCTCTACAACCAGTGCTGGAGCGACAACTGGGGATTCATCCCGCTGAACGACGCCGAGTTCGCGTACATGGCCAAGGACATGAAGGCCATGGTCGACGCCGACTTCCTGCTGATCGCCGAGATGGACGGCAAGCCGGTCGGGTTCTCCCTGACGATCCCCGACTTCAACCAGGCGACGCAGCCGCTCAAGGGCCGCCTGCTGCCGTTCGGCTGGCTGAAGTTCCTGCTGGGCAAGCGGAAGATCACCTCGGCGCGCTGCATCCTGATGGGCGTGCTGCCCGACTACCGCAAGATGGGGATCGACATGGGCATGGTCTACAAGACGATGCTCGCGGCGTTCGGCAAGGGCATCACGCACGGCGAGTGCTCGTGGATCCTGGCGGACAACCGGCCGATGAACCGCATCCTCGAGGGCTACGGCGCCGACTGCTACAAGACGTACCGCGTCTACGAGAAGAAGCTGGCATGATCGCCCGCGGCGGCGAGGGACGGCTGGTGGCGCTGACGGGCGCCACCGGGTTCCTGGGCAGCCACCTGGCCGAGGCGCTGCTGGACGACGGCTGGCGCGTGCGCGCCGCGTGCCGCCCCACCGGCGACCGCAGCTGGCTGGACGGCCGCCCCGTGGAGTGGCGCGTCACCGACCTGGCCAACCCCGACGAGTGCCGCGAGCTGGTGAAGGGCGCCCACGCCGTGGTGCATTGCGCCGGCGTCGTCGCCGCACTGGCCGAGCAGGACTACGTGCGCGGCAACGTCGACACCACGGCCGCCCTGCTGAAGGCCGCCGCGTACTCGCTGCCCGCCGACGGCGCCTTCGTCCTGGTCTCGAGCCTGGCCGCCCACGGCCCCGCCGGCCTGGACAAGCCGGCGGTCGAGTCCGACCCCTGCCGCCCCATCACGCCCTATGGCCGCAGCAAGCTGGCCGCCGAGCAGCTCGTGACCGGTCAGGCCTGGCCCTTCCGCACGGCCGTCGTGCGCCCGCCGGCGCTGTGCGGCCCGCGCGACCGCGGCTTCCTGCCCCTGCTGCACTTCGCCTACCGCGGCTGGACGGCGCGGCTGGGCAAGCGCATCACCGGCATCTCGCTGGTCGACGGCCGCGACGCCGCCGCCGGCATCGTCGCCGTGACGCGCACGCCCTCGGCGAGCGGCACCTACTTCGTCGACGATGGGCGGGCCGGCTACGCGTGGGAGGACGTGCGGCAGGCCCTGGAGAAGGCCGTCGAGCGCAAGGTGCGCATGGTCGACGTGCCGCTGGGCGCGCTGCGGCTCGCCGGCCGCCTGCGCGGCGGCTGGAAACCCGGGCAGCCCTCGGTGCTGGGCCCCGACCGCCTGGCCGACCTGGACACCGACGGCTGGTGCTGCGACGGCCGGCGGCTGCTGGCCGACACGGGATTCGTCGCGCGGCGCGACGCGGCCGACAGCTTCATCGACGCGCTGCTGTTCTACCGGAAGGCCGGCTGGCTATGACGTGGCGGCGGAGACTCATCGAGCTGTCGCTGCGGCGCATGAACCACGACCGCCTCGCCGTGGTCTACCTGTCGCTCAGCGCGTTCTACCCGGTGCTCAAGCCGTCCGTGTTCCCTCGTCCGTGGGAGAACGCCGTCATCCACGCCGGACTGGCCATGCTGGTGTGGTTCGGCGCGCCGCTCCTGCGCGCGAGCCGCCACACGACGTGGCGCCTGCTGGGCGAAATCTACCTGCCGCTGATCTTCCCGCTCTTCTACGCCGAGATGAAGTTCCTGGGCCTGATCTATTTCCCGTTCGAGGGCAGCCTCGACCCGTCGCTGATCAGCCTGGAGCAGTGGATCTTCGGCGGGCAGCCGAGCATCACCTGGTCGCGCGCCTGGCCGTGGCCGTGGTTCCACGAGCTGATGGAGTTCGCGTACTTCACGTACTACTTCCTGGCCGCCGCCTACGTGTGGCTGGCGATGCGCGCCCGCCCGGAGGATCCCGAGCGCCGCTGGGACGACGTGCGCGACTTCGTGCGCGACCTGAGCGTGACGATGCTGATCTGCTACACGCTCTACACGCTGTTCCCGGCCTGGGGCCCCAAGTACTTCCGGCTGGGCTTCGTCGAGGTGCCCGGCGGGCCGTTCACCGCGATCATGCGCCACATCCACGAGAACGGCGCCATCCTGGGCGCCGCCTTCCCGTCCAGCCACGTGGCCGCCTCGATGGTGCCGTGGTGGCACACGTGGCGGCGCTTCCCGCGCCATCGCTGGTGGATGACCACGCTGTTCGTGCTGCTGTGCATGTCGACGGTGTACAACCGCTACCACTACGTCGTGGACGTGATGGCGGGCCTGCTGCTGGGGGCGCTGGTGATGTACGCCGGGCCGCGCCTGGGAGACACGGCCCGTGACCGGCTTCGCCGGAGAAGGCGCTGAGGTCGGCCCACGGCCGACCGTCGGCTAGCCTCAGGAGAATCCCCGCCCGCCCCCGCACCCGCCGCCGCAACCGCCGCCGCCGCCGGCCGAACCGCCGCCGGTGGCGAAGCTGGACAGGCCGCGGTGCACGTCGGTGCTCGCACAGTCGGGGCAGGCGACCTCGGCCGTCGCGAGGTCGGCCACGGTCAGCAGTTCCTCGAAGACCTTCCCGCACTTGCCGCAGGTGAACTCGAACAGGGGCATGGTCGCTCCTTGGCCGCGGGGGCCGCTCAGGCCTGATCGTCGCGCGTCGCCGGCTTCGTCTCGCCGGTCGCGTCACCGAGATTGCGGGGCTGCTCCCGATCGCCGATCGGGCACGAGGTGTCGGGGGCTCAGCCGGGGCGGATGCCGAAGCGGGGCAGGATGAACTGCGCCACCAGGAACCACGCCACGACGAAGATGATGAGGCCTTCCACGCCATCCTCCCGGGGCCGGCGGCCGGGCCGCCCTGTGAACAGTTGCATGATTTCCTAGATGATAATATCCCCTGCGGCGACCGTCAAGGCGCCGCGCCCGGCACTTGTCAGAACGTCCCCCTCACCCAGCCCCCATCGCTGGTGATCGACTGGCCCGTGATGTACCCGGCCGGCCCGGACATCAGGAACACGATGAGCGCGGCCAGCTCGTCCGCCTCGCCCAGGCGCCCGAGCGGGATCTCGCGCGTCCAGCCGGCCAGGACCTCCTCGCGCGTGGCTCCGGTCTGCTCCTGCTTGCGCGTGATGAGGCGCTCGACGGCGCTCGTCAGGTGGAAGCCCGGGGCCACGGCGTTGACCGTCACGCCGAAGGGCGCCGCCTCGAGCGCGAGCGTGCGCACCAATGCCTGCACCGCGGGGCGCAGCACGCTCGACAGCATCAGGTTCTCGACCGGCTGCCGGACGCTGACCGAGGTGATGCAGACGATGCGGCCGCGCCGGCGCTCCATCATCCCCGGCGCCACCAGCCGGCACAGGCGCACGGCGCTCTCGATGGTGAGCCGGTAGGCTGCCTCCCACGCCGCGAGGTCGAGGTCGGCGAAGTTGCCCGCGGGCGGGCCGCCGGCGTTGACCAGCAGCAGGTCGATGGGGCCCAGGTCTCGCGTGGCCTGCGCCACGGCCGCGGTCATCGCCGCGTCGTCGGTCACGTCGGCCGCCAGCGGCAGCACGCGCCCGGCGCCCGTCCCGCGCGCCGTCGCGCCGGCCCGCGCCACCTCGTCCGCCGCCGCCCGCAGGTTCGCCTCGCCTCGCGCCACCAGGGCCACGTGCGCGCCCTCGGTCGCCAATCGCAGGGCCACCGCGCGCCCGAAGCCGCTCGAGCCGCCCGTGACCAGGGCCGTCCGGCCCGCCAGTTCCAGTTCCATCGCCAGCCATCCTTCCGCCGGCCGCGCCGGCCCCGCCATGATAGGGCACGACGCGACGCCGGCCTACCCTCGAGCGCCCTGTGCGCCGTGACGGGCCACCGCGCGGCACGGCGGTTGCAGCCCCCGCCCACGCGACGCCGCGCCCCGCCATGCCGGGGAACGACGGGGAACGACAGGGAACCAACGGAAACGTCCCGGCCGGCCGGGCCGTGCAGGAACGCCAGCCACATGCGCAGGAAACGGCACAAGGCAACGCATTCGGCACTGGAACAGTACATGGCGCGGCGCCGCGGCGAGGTGCTGGCGACGCCCGAGCCGCGGGCCGCCGTCTCGGCGGGACGCCTGCTGCGGGTGGCCCTGGTCTCGGCCGCCCTGTCGGTGGCCTGCGCCGCGATCGCGCTGGTGGCCCTCAAGCCCCGCCCGGCGACGCCCGTGAAGGTGACGTACGAGGTCGACCTGTCGCGCGCCGCGCGCGGCGAGCTGGTGATCACGATGATCTGCGACGGCCGGCTGCCGCGACAGCTGGACCTGGTCCTGCCGCCGGGCTCGTTCGACGACCCGCGCAGCGCCGTGCACGCGCGCGACCCGCAGGCGCACGCCCTCGGGCCCGACGGCCGGCAGGTGCGCGCGCTGAAGGTGGACGAATCGGCCGACGGCTGGAGCCTGCGCGCGGGGCGCAGCGCCCGCACGGGCATCGTCTACAGCCTCGACCTGCGCGCGACGCCCGGCAGCGAACAGGACGTCCGCCGCCACATCTCGACCCCGGTCGCGGGCGGCGTGCGCGCGGCAGGCTTCGAGATCTTCCTGGAGCCGCTGGGCGTGCCGGTCAGGGACCTGACCGTCGTCGTGCGCAATCCCGACGACCTGCCCGTGCTGGTGCCGTGGCCGGCCGTGGTGCGCAACGGCATGCTGCCGCCGCGCGAGGAGGGCGCGACCGGGACCGACGCGCCTGGGTCCAACGCGAACGGGACCGGGCAGCGCGTCGCCGACGCCAGCCTGGGCTACGGGCAGGGCTTCCGGCCGTCGCCGAAGGCCACGCTGCCCCCCGAGCAGGGAAGCTCGGCCGCCGCCGCACCCGTGCCCGCGAACCTGTTCTACCATCCGCGCGACGTGGCTGACCTGAACAACGCGCTGCTGGTGTGCGGCGACATCCGCACCTACGCGGCGCAGGCCGGCGACTGCGTCATCCAGCTGGCCACCGACCGCCAGTGGCTGTTCAGCGACGAGGCGGCGCTCGACCTGGTGCGCCGCATCGCGCGCACCGAGATGGGTTTCTTCGGCTCGGCGCCCACCGACCAGATCACCGTCCTGCTGTCGGCCAACGCCATCTCGGGCCAGGACCGCTTCGACGTCTACGGCGTGCACACCGGCAGCTCGGTGCTGGTCATGATGGACACCGACACGACATGGGGCATGGTCGAGGACCAGGCCGCCAGCGTGATCGCGCACGAGATGTTCCACGGCTGGCTGGGCGAGGCCGTGCGGCAGACGGATCCGCAGATGCTGTGGTTCACCGAGGGCGCCACGACGTGGTACGCCGCGCGCATGCTGACGGCCGCCGGCGTCTGGGCGCCCGAGCACGCCCGCGGGGTGCTGGGCGCCAGGCTGGACCGCGACTACGTGAACAGCGCGCTGCGCGGCTCGCTGTCGGTGGCCGCCGCGGCGGCCGAGATCGCCGCCCCCGCCGAGCAGGTGCGTTTCGGCTATGCCGGCGGCGTCACCGCCTGCATGGCGCTGGACGAGATGCTGGCCGAGCAGGGCGGCCACGCGCGCCCGCTGGACGGCATCCTGCGGCGCCTGTACGCCGAGGAGGGCCGGGCGCCGCTGACGCGCGAGCGCCTGGAGGCCGCGGTGCTGGCGGCCACCGGCGTGGACTGCGGCCCCTGGCTGGACGCGCACGTGTACGGCCAGGCGGCGCTGCCGGCGATCAGGAGCATGCTCTAGACAGGGCGACGAACGTCGGCGTCCTGGCCCGGCCCCTCCACCAGCGCCAGGATCTGCGCGGGCACGGGCGCCTCGAACGCCATCGGCCGGCCGTCGTGCGGATGCGGGAAGGACAGGGTGC
>CAINDZ010000025.1 GCA_903847545.1 uncultured bacterium
CGTCGAGATGTTCGAGCGGATCAAGGCCATGATCCCCGGGGTCAAGGTGCTCTACATGTCCGGCTACACGTCCTCGCGGCTCCCCAGCATGGGGCCCGGCGACACCCCGTTCGAGTTCATCCAGAAGCCGTTCGGGCTGGCCGCGCTCGGCGAGAGCCTGAAGCGACTGACGGGTTGATCGGGCTCGGCCCGGAAGCCGTCCCCGGTTCCGCTCCCTAGCGGTACGTGGCCTTGAGCGTTCCCCAGTCGTGCGCTTCCGCGGGCACCGCGGCCTGGCAGAACGTCGCCCCGGTCAGGTTGATCGTGTACGGCGTGACGCCCGGCAGCGGCCCGCCGCCCGCCCAGTACCACAGGTTGCCCGCGGCGCCGGGTCCGTCGGGTGCGCGCGGTCCGGTGAACAGCTGCGACAGCCACATCGCCCCGCCCGTGCTCTGCGGCTGCCGGGACAGCTGGGTCACCGCGATGTAGCAGGTGCCCGCGCCGACCCAGCCGGCGGGAACCGTCTTGCCGCTGAACATGCAGACGTCGTTCAGGACGATGCCCGCGCCCGACGGCGTGAAGATCCAGATCGACGGGTCGGCCGCCATCACGCACTGCACGCTGGCGCTGAAGGCCGCGGGGTTGGTCACGTCCACGCAGAACATGTCGACGTCCGGGTCGGACTGCAGGCTGCCGTTGATCTGCGTGAGCGGGCCGGAGCCGCTCGTGACCTGGGCGGTGGCCGGCGTCTCGCCGGCGTCGCCCGCCTCGCTCCAGGTCTGGGCAGTGGCGATCGAAGCGGCGGCCAGGGCCAGCCCGATGGCGGCGGCGCGCAGGAGGTGGCGGGTCGGGAAGGTGGGGGACATGGCGTATCCTTTCGACGCGGAGTCGGTTCGGGCGCGGCCAGCGTCGCGGCCGTCCGCGGGCCGCCGGCCCGCCTGCTGATTCTGGCAGGCCACGCGGGGACGATGCAATACCCGAGTAATAATGGATGATTTTCGTGTCGGGCCCGGCGAGCCCCTGAACGCGCCCTCGCGGCCGCGAGTGCTTGGCAGTTCGGGCGATCCGTGCAGATGCGCAGGGCGTTTTCCTGCGCCTGGCTGCCGCGGCTGCCCGGGCCCGCGCCGGGCCACCGCGGCCCTCCCGCCGGGGAGGCGGGGCTTCTTCGGCTAGCGACCGGGGTCCGGGCCGCCCGTGGGCTCCTCGTGCACATACCCGTCATCCGCATCATCCCGCACGCGCGTCTTCAGCTCGTGCAGCATCCGCCGCACGTCCTTCACGCCGCCGATCGTGAACCACACCATCACCAGCGACGACACGGTCAGCTCGATCCAGAACCGCGCGTGCCAGAAGCCCAGCCACTGCCGGTCGTAGCCCGACCATCCATGGGCGGTCAGCCGGCGCGTCAGGAAGAACACCGTGCCCACGGCGAAGACCAGCATCCAGGCCAGGTTCCAGCCCCAGGTGGCCAGGTAGAGGATCTTGTCGCGGCGGCCGAACTCGTCGGTGATGCCCAGCGCGCGCCAGCCGCGCGAGACGGCTCGGCCCGTGCCCTCGAACTCGCCCGGCACGGCGTAGGGGCCGCGGTGCAGCAGCCGGTCCAGGTCGAACGTGCGCCGCCGCACCGCCTGCTGGCCCAGCGACACCGCCACGTAGGTCAGCGCGCACACCCACATCGACCAGCCCCAGATCTCCTGGCCGTTGGGCAGGTGGTGCTCGACCCACGCGGCCCACGCGTCGGTGCGCGCCTGGCCCGCGAAGTCGAGCAGCCCCCAGAACGCCGTGCCCGTCTCGCGCCACGAGCGCCTGGCCTGCTCCAGCACGAATCCCGTCATCGTCAGCGCCACGCCGCTGATGCCCGCCGCCCAGGCGCCCGCCGTCGTGCCCCAGCCGGTGTAGAGGCCGCCGATGATCACCGCGCCCGACCAGCCGGCGAAGATGGCGCCGGTCAGCGCGAAGAACAGCAGGATCGCCTGGCTCTGCTTGTAGAACAGCGCGAAGAAGAACGTGAACACCGCGACGGCGACCACGGCCAGCCGCAGCGTGCGCAGGTGCACGTCCGGCGCCAGCGGCTTGCGGCGCAGGGGGATCAGCACGTCCTGCACGAAGATGCTGCTCCACGAGTGCATGTACGTGTTCAGCGTGCTGATCGAGGCGCATAGCATCAGCGCCGCGAACGCGCCCATCAGCCCCGTCGGCAGCAGGGCCGACAGCGTCAGCGGGCCGCGCATCTGCGAGCGCACCGCCTCGTTGGGGATGGCGTCCAGCTGCGCCTGCACGCCGTCGGCCACGGGCTTCCAGTGCGGGTGGTGCAGCACCGTGTAGATCAGGATGGGCACGAACATCATGAACATGCCCTGGCCGATGCCCCGCCACAGGCCCAGCACGTTGCCCATCTTGCCCTCGTGGGCCGAGCGCGC
>CAINDZ010000026.1 GCA_903847545.1 uncultured bacterium
GAGGCCGTCATCCGCGTGATCCTCGACGTGGCGCGCCGCTTCCCCATCATCCGCTTCGACGCGGCGATGACCCTGGCCAAGAAGCACTACCAGCGCCTGTGGTTCCCCGCGCCGGGCGACGCCGGGGCCATCCCCTCGCGCGCCGAGCACGGCATGACCCGCGAGCAGTTCGACGCCGCGATGCCGCACGAGTTCTGGCGCGAGGTCGTCGATCGCGTGGCGCAGGAGGCGCCCGACACGCTGCTGCTGGCCGAGGCTTTCTGGCTGATGGAAGGCTACTTCGTGCGCACGCTGGGCATGCACCGCGTGTACAACAGCGCGTTCATGAACATGCTGAAGCTCGAGGACAACGCGAAGTACCGGCAGACGCTGAAGAACGTGCTGGAGTTCAGCCCGGCCGTGCTGCAGCGCTTCGTCAACTTCATGAACAACCCGGATGAGCGCACCGCCATCGAGCAGTTCGGCAAGGGCGACAAGTACTTCGGCTGCATGCTGCTGATGGTGACGCTGCCGGGCCTGCCGATGATCGGCCACGGCCAGGTCGAGGGCTACACCGAGAAGTACGGCATGGAATACCGCCGCGCGTACTGGGACGAGAAGCCCGACGAGGACCTGGTGCGCCGCCACGAGCGCGACATCTTCCCGCTGATGCGCCGTCGCGGCATCTTCTCGGGCGCCGAACACTTCGCGCTGTTCGACTTCGAGTCGGACGGCGGTTGGGTCGACGAGAACGTTTTCGCGTACGCCAACCGCGGCGATGGCGGCAAGGCGCTCATCATCTACAACAACGGCATCGAGCGCACCAGCGGCCGCGTGCGCGCGTCGTCGGCCATCAACACCGGCAGCGCCGAGCAGCCGTACCTGGTGCGCCGCTCGCTGGCCGAGGCGCTGGACCTGGACACCGCGCCCGGCGCCTGGCACGTCTTCCGCGACCACCTCGACGGCTGCGAGTACCTGCGCTCGGGCGAGGACCTGGCCGCCGGCGGCCTGCACTGCCACCTGCAGGGCTACCAGGCGCGCGCGCTGGTCGACTGGCGCTCGGTGCATGACACCGACGGCACCTGGGCCCGCCTGGCCGCGATGCTGCGCGGCGGCGGCACGCCCGACCTGGGCCGCGCCCGCCGCCGCCTGCAGCTGGAGGGCGAGCTGGCCGAGGTGCGCAGCTGGCTATCGCCGGCCGTGCTGTCGTGGCTGGAGGCGGCGGCCATCCCCGGCGCCCCCGAGCCCGTCGCGCTGCAGGCCGCCCCCCGCGGCCTGGCCGACCGCGCCCGCGCGCTGCACGGGTTGCCCGCGCGCCTGGCCGCATTGGCCGCCGAGGACGACCCCGCCCTGGGCCCCCGCACCCGCGAAGACCTGGCGCAGTGGCTGCAGTCCCTGCCCGGCAGCCGCGCCCTGGAGACGGCCTGGCTGGGCGCGGTGCTGCGCTGCGTCGAGCGCCCGGGCCAGGACCGCGGCCTGCCTCGCGCCCCGGTGCCGCCCGCCGACAGCGACCTGGTCGTCGAGGACATCACCCAGGTGCTGCGCGAATGGTCGGGCCACGACTACCAGTCGCGCCGCGACGCCCGCCTGGCCCAGGCCCTGGGCGTGGGCGACGACGCGGCCCGCGCCCTGGCCGCCGGCCGCGCCGACTGGCTGCTCGCCGCGCTGGCCGTGCCCGCCCTGGCCCAGGCCGCGGGCGTCAACACGCACGACGGCACCCGCTGGCTGGGCAAGGAAGACCTCGAATCGCTGCTGCAGGTGCTGATGGTCGAGGTGATGGCGCGCGACTTCGACGTGGCGCCGGCGGCACCGACCGCGCCGGCAGCGCCCGCGGCTGGCCCGGCCGCCAAGGCCGCCAAGACCGTCAAGGCCACCAAGGCCGCCACGCCCGTTCCGGCCGCGGTCCCCGCGCCCCCCGCTCCGACCCCGGCACAGCGCCTGACGGCCCTCCTGGACGCCCGCGCGCTGATCATGGGCGCCGCCGCCCGCGCGGGCTACCGGGTCGATGCCTTCCTGCAGGCCCTGGGCGGCCCCGGGAGCCCCGCAGCCTAGGCGCCCGTCTCCCCCACGGCCCCGGCCTTGCCACATGCTTTTATTTGTGGTATTGTCATAAACGTGCTTCCGGTCCCGGCAACCGCCGCCGGCAGGCCGGCTTACCCCAACAGCACCGGATGGAACTTCCCGACGTGGACCGCCGCCTGCGCCGAAGTGCAACTCGACCCCGCCGCGGGACCGCCCGCGCGGCCTGCGCGTGCGCGCTGGTCCTGGGCTGCGCCGTGGCCGCGCCCGGCCGGGCGCCCGCCGCCGTCGGCTGGGGCACCGGCCCGGTCATCACCATCGACACGACGCCCCCCGTGCTGTCGCTCGACGCCGTGCCGCAGAACCTGATCCTGCGCGGCGGCGACCAGGCGACCTTCCACTGGACCGCCGGTGATGCCCACCCGGGCACGACGGCCGCCGACTACGCCGCCGCGGTGCAGGACGCGGGCATCACCATCGAGGACCACACGTACCTGCCCACGCCGACGGACGCGAGCTGGACCTGGACCGCGCCCGAGATGCAGTCGGGCTACCTCACGGTGCTGGTGACCTGCCGCGACGCCTTCGGCAACACGACGACCGCCCGCACCGGCGACTTCTCGGTGGTGCTGTCGAGCAGCGGCGCGCCCGCGCCCGGCCTGCCCACGCGCCCGGTGCTGGCCGGCAACTTCCCCAACCCGTGCAATCCCGGCACGACGATCCGCTTCCGCCTGCCCCGCGCCCTGTCGGCGCGCCTGGACCTGTTCGCCGCCGACGGCACGCGCGTGCGCGCCCTGGCGGCGGGCCACTTCGCCGCCGGCGACCACGA
>CAINDZ010000027.1 GCA_903847545.1 uncultured bacterium
CGGCAGCTGCGCCTGCGCGACGTCGGCGGCATCATCGTCATCGACTTCATCGACATGGAGAGCGAGAGCAACAAGAAGCGCGTCTTCAACGAGCTCCGCACGCACCTGCACCGCGACCGGGCCCGCCATAAGGTGTTCCAGGTGAGCGGCCTGGGCCTGGTCGAGATGAGCCGCCAGCGCGTGCGGCCGTCGCTGCTGTCGCAGCTGTCGGACGACTGCCCGTACTGCACCGGCACCGGCAAGGTGCTGTCGATGGAGACGATGAGCAACCGCATCGAGCGGCTCATCCAGCGCATCGCCGTGGTCACGCACGAGTCGCGCCTGCAGATCCAGGCGAACCCGGTGCTGGCCCTGTACCTGCTCGAGGAACGGCCCGAGCAGTTCCGCGAGCTTTCGCGCTCGTTCGACCTGGAGTTGAACGTGCTGGACGACGCCACGCTGCACGTGGAGGAGTTCCGCATCGTCAGCCTGACGTCGGGCAAGGACCTGATCGCGGAGTTCGAGAAGAAGGCGAGGGGCGGGCGCTAGGGCGCCTGCTCAGGCCGGCGGGTTCACGTCGAGCCGCGACGACAACTGCAACCGGGCGCGGTCCCCGTACTGGCGGGACAGCGCCCGGTTCGTCGTTGCGGCCGTACCGCCGGCCAGCGCGGCGGCCCCGCGCAGCAGGCTCTTCAGCCCGTACTCGCAGAACTGGGCCAGGCGGGTCTCGAACTCGCGCCCGCGGCCGTGGTGCTTGCGCAGGAACAGCCGGTAGCTGAGCTGGAACTGGCGCAGGCTGAAGTCGCTGACGGTGGCGGCCGACTGCCCCTCGAGGTGCACCACCTCGACGTCGGCGCAGTACCACACGTCCAGCCCGGCGGCCCGCGCGCGCAGGCACCAGTCGGTCTCCTCGAAGTACATGAAGAAGCGCTCGTCCAGCGGGCCCACCGCGGCCAGCGCCTCGCGTGGCGCCAGCAGGCACGCGCCGGCGACGTAGTCGACGACCCGCGACGGCTCTCCCCGCGCCGGCACGTGGACGACGCGCGCGCCCCACGGCCCGCCGCGCAGCCGTCGCGCGGGGTCCAGGAAGCCCAGCCAGTGGTGGCGCGGGTGCGGGAACCAGCCCCAGGTGATGGTGGGCCGGCCCGCGGCGTCGGTCAGCAGCGGCCCGGCCGCGCCCAGCCGCGCCTTGCCCCGCGCGAACCGCACCAGCCCGGCCAGCGAGCCCGCGGGGCATACCGTGTCCGGGTTCAGAAGCAGCACGAACGCGCCGCGGCAGCGCGGGAACGCCAGGTTGTTGCCGCGGCTGAACCCGAGGTTGCCGCCGCCCTCCAGCAGCGTCACGCCGGGGAAGCGGTTGCGCACCATGGCGGCCGAGCCGTCGCGCGAGGCGTTGTCGACGACCAGCACCTCGCAGGCGAGGTCCCCGCAGGCGGCCGGCAGCGAGTCCAGGCAGTCCGCCAGCAGTCCCGCCGTGTTCCAGTTGACGATGACGATGCTCAGGTCGACGGCGCCGGCCCGGTCCGCGCCGTTCACCGCGGACGCTCGCCGCGGGCCAGCAGGAAGATGCCCGGGGCGTCGGCGGGCACGGCGGCCTCGGCCTTGCGCAGGGCATCGGCCAGGCGCGGGGCGCGCAGGCGGCCGAAGTTGAAGCCGTTCTCGATGCCTTCGACGAAGAGTTCGCGCGCGAGGTCGCTGCGGAACAGGGTGCGGAACTCGAGGTTGGCGTAGCCCTTGCGCGCCAGCAGTTCGCCGAGCGTGTCCGGGCGGAAGTAGCGCACCACGTGATGC
>CAINDZ010000028.1 GCA_903847545.1 uncultured bacterium
AGGTGGCCCTCGGCGGCGCGCCAGTGCCGCGGCGCCGGGACCAGGGTTTGCAGGGGTGTCGGTCGTTCCATGGTGCCCTCATCATGCCCGGGCTTGGCGCGCGTGTAAACGGCGCTTATCGTGCGCGCATGGATTCCGCCCGCAAGCGCGCCAACCTGCTGCTGCTCGGGGCCGCCTTCATCTGGGGCGTGGCCTTCGTCGCGCAGCGCCAGGCGATGCGCCACCTGCCGCCGCTGACGTTCAATGCCGCGCGCCTGCTCCTGGGCGCGCTGGTCCTGTTGCCGTTCCTCGCGAAGTCGGGACGACGGCCCGCAGGCGTGGCCGTGGCCGGGCGCGCCGAGACCGTCCGCGCGTCGGTCATCCTGGGCCTGGTGATGTTCGCCGCCGCCTCGTTCCAGCAGTTCGGCATCGTCAGCACCACCGCGGGCAAGGCCGGCTTCATCACCTCGATGTACGTCGTCTTCGTGCCCGTCGTGGGGGCGTTCATCGGCCACCGCGTGGGGCGCTGGGCCTGGGTCGGCGTGGCGCTGGCCACCGCCGGGCTGTACCTGCTGAGCGCGCGCGGCGTCATGAAGCTGGCGCCGGGCGACGGCCTGGTGCTGCTGTGCGCCGTGTGCTGGACCGCGCACGTGCTGCTGGTGGGCCGCTTCGTCGCGCGCGTGCCGGCCGTGCGCATGGCCTTCGGCCAGTTCACGACGGCCGCCGTGCTGTCGGTCATCGGCGCGCTGATCTTCGACCACGTCCAGTGGGCCGACGTGCGCGCGGTGACGTGGCCCATCGTGTACTCGGGCGTGTTCTCGATCGGCGTCGCCTTCACGCTGCAGGTGGCCGGGCAGAAGAACGCGCGGCCCACCGACGCCGCCATCATCATGAGCATGGAGTCGGTCTTCGCCGCCCTCGGCGGCGGCCTGCTGCTGGGCGAGCGACTGGGCGCCCGCGAGCTGGCCGGCTGCGCCGCGATCCTGGCCGGCGCCATCGTCGCGCAGCGCGACCCGTCGGGGTCGCCTCAACCCGCCGAAGAGGCGCCCCGCGCCTGACCGCCTTCTGGCCAGGCACCTTCCCCACTGTCAGGCTTTGGACCGCCCGCGCCCGCCGCCGTGCCGGCCAGACATCTTCCAACTGTTTTCCGGACAGCATGTTGCGAGCCTTCCGGGCGGGCGCTCGCCGCGCCGGCGCCGGTACGCTTCGTGCTTGGGGGAGCGCAGAGATTTCCGGCAACCGGCCACGGTCGCCCGGCGCGACACCGCCGGCCGCCGACAGCGAGGAGGACGAGGATGGGTTTCGACGTCAACAAGGCCCGCGCAGTGCATTTCACGAAGCTGCAGCAGGCCCTGGAAGAGGGCCTCAAGGCCATCGAGGTGGCGCGCTCGCCGGTCGAGGCTGACGCCGCCCGCCAGCGCGCGCAGCGCCGCCTGGAGGACCTGAACCGCAAGTGGGCCGAGACCTTCGGGGACGAGGACAACTAGCGGACCGCGCCCCGCCCGCGGGGCACCTGCGACTCAGACGACGGGCCCGACGACCGCTCCATGTGCTATAGTTTCGGCCGGCCTGCATCCGGAGGAAACATCGCCCATGAGCCCGCGCCGCGCCCGTCGTTGCTTTTTCACCGCCTGCCTGCTCGTCGCCTGCGCCGGCCTGCCCGTCCGGTTCGCCGCCGCCGCCACCGGCGTGCACACCACCTGGCTGTGGCACATGCACCAGCCCATCTACTGGCCCACGCAGAGCACCTGGACGCCGGGCCGCTACGAGACCGCCTACGAGACGATCACGCTGGGCCACAGCCAGAACGACGAGTTCACGATCTTCAACTCGGACGACCGCGTCGCCGACTACCAGTGGTACCCCAAGGACGCGCTCTCGTCGGTGCTCGACCTGCCGGACGCCGGCGCGCAGGTCTCGTTCGCCGGCTCGCTCATCGAGAACATCTTCAGCCTGGGCAACGCCGGCTGGAACGGCGGCCGCTACGCGAACAACTGGTACAGCCAC
>CAINDZ010000029.1 GCA_903847545.1 uncultured bacterium
CCTGGACTGCCACGACGGTCTCGCGGCCAAGCTGGCTGCCGGGCCGCACCGGGTGCTGATGGGGGCGGCCGGCGACGTGGCGACCCGCATCGCGTGCACCAGCTGCCACGCGGGCCAGCCGGCCCACTGGCAGGACGACCCCTCGGCCAACCCGATGGCCAACCCGGCCAAGCTGGGTGCCAAGGAAGTGGCCGCCGTCTGCGCGACCTGCCACCAGGGGGCCCACCAGGCCAACCAGCAGTCGCTCAGCGCACACGCGGCGGCGGACGTGTCCTGCACGGCCTGCCACAGCGTGCACGAGGGCACCGCGAAGGGGCAGCTGCACGAGTCGCAGCCCGAACTGTGCTTCGGTTGCCACACCGGCGTCCGCGGCCAGTTCGCGCAGGTGTCGCACCACCCGGTCGAGGAGGGCGCGGTCAGCTGCACCGACTGCCACCTGTCGGGTGATGACGGCATGGCCGGCGCGGTCCGCCGCGACGTGAACGCGACCTGCGGCAAGTGCCACGCCGCGCTGCGCGGGCCGTTCCCGCACGAGCATGCCGCGACGCTCGACTACTCGGTCGAGGACGGCGGCTGCCTGAACTGCCACGACCCCCACGGGTCGGCGCAGCCGGTGCTGCTGAAGCAGCCCTACGAGGCGCCTCACTTCCAGCTGTGCTCCCAGTGCCACACGGTGCCGGGTCACAACATGAACAGCATGCACGGCGACCGGTGGGCGGGCGTGGCCTGCAACGAGTGCCATGTCGACGTGCACGGCTCCTACACCAACCGGCTCCTCCTGACGCCCGCGCTGCAGCCCCAGGGCTGCCTTGCGATCGGGTGCCACGGCGGCCAGTAGAGGGGGTGCGGAATGCGCAACCAACACGTGAAACGGATCTTCTCCTTCAGCCCGTTGCTGATCGCGTTGCTGATGCTGGCGCAGCCGGCCCTGGCCGGCACGCTCGGCGGCACGTTCGAGGTCGGCAAGATCTACGTCGAGAAGACCACCGGTGACGCGAGCACGATGCCCGAGTTCTGGGAGGTCTACGACGGGCTGAACCTGGCCCGCCTGAACTTCGACGGGACGACGGGCGACCGCACGTCCTTCCACCTGGACGTCCGCGACCTGACCGCCAACGGCGGCCAGGGGCTGTTCTCGTACCGGGTGGCCGACCTCGGCACGTTCAGCGTGCGTCACCACCAGTCGCGGCACTTCTACAGCGCCGACGACCAGGTCACCGCCGAGCGCCGCGACTGGAACTTCAGCGCGCGCCTGGCGCCGGGTCCCCACTTCCGCTTCGTGGCCGATTACAGCCGCCAGGCGCGCGAGGGCGACCGTTGGGCCATGCCCGAGGGCACGCTGTCGGCGCTGGGCACCGGCTACGACTACCTGCTGCAGACGCACTTCCTGGAGGGCGAGTACCGCCGGGACGGGCGCATGTTCGCGGTGAGCCTCGAGAACTCGAGCCTGGCCGACGACCTGGACGCCGCCATGGACCGCTCGGGCAACGTCATCGCGGCGCGCGCGAGCATCCCGTGCCTGCTGCTGCCGGGCCGGGTCACGCACTTCGTGCGCGCCTCGTACGGCAAGCAGGAGCTGGAGAACACGACGCTCGACTTCACGACGTCGGCCTTCCAGTACTTCGGCACCTTGAAGGCCGCGGACGATGTCGAGCTGCGCTACCGGTTCGATGGCAGCCGCATCGAGAGCGACGCGACGGGCCTGCAGACCGACCGCACGCGCAACGACGTCGACGTGACCTGGCGTCGCGCCAGGGGCTCGTTCTTCGCCGGCTATGGCTACGCCACGACCGACGACGACAAGACCCTGACCGACACCAACACGTGGCGGATCGGCGGTTCGTACCACGACCCGCGCTGGCAGCTGCGCGCCAGCTACGCGACCAGCGAGAAGGACGACCAGGAAAGCCTGACGCTCCTCAAGGACGTGGAGTCCAGCCGCTGGCGGGCCAGCGCGCAGGCCAAGGTCAACGACCGGTTGACCGTCGGCGGCGCCTTCCTGCAGCGCGACCGCGACTACCCGGTCCTCGACGTCACGGCCACCGGCAAGCGCTACAGCGGCTTCGCCCGCCTGGCCGTCGCGGCCTGGGGCACGGCCTCCGTCGAGTATGCCTACAGCGATGACGAGTACCTGGACCAGGCCGGTGCCTACCGCGCCGACAACAGCACCGTGACCGCCCGCGTCGACCTGACCGGCATCCGGAAGCTGAAGCTCGGCGGCGGCCTCACCTACCTGGACCTGGGCAAGGACCTGGACGTCGAGAAATCCATCCTGACGTTCGACGGCAAGTACGACCTGAGCAAGGACTACTTCGTCAGCGTGCGCTACAACGTGTACAACTACGACGACTACGTCATGCTCGACCGCTACTTCACCACGAACGTCGTCTGGCTGAATGTCGGTTACAAGTTGCCTGTGGACTGATCCGCGTTAGAAACGACCGGTACAAGGAGGAAAGGTAATGTCGTTGACTCGCAAGCTTCTGCTCGTCTTGGTCGGCATCGTGGGCCTGCTGGCCCTGGGCGCCTGCACCAGGGAAATCACGACGATCGTGCAGGAAGAGCCGCAGCCGTCCAACTGCTTCGAGTGCCACTCCGACGTGGACCTGGCCGTGGTCCGTGCCCAGACCGAGTGGGCCGAGAGCCGCCACGGCGAGGGCGAGACCGTGTTCGAGGGCACCAATGCCTCGTGCGTGCGCTGCCACGCCAATGAGGGCTTCATCCAGTTCGTGGAGGATCCCGCACGCTTGACCTACACCGGCTCGACGACGCCGACGAACATCAACTGCTTCACGTGCCACGCCCCGCACAGCAGCGGCGACTTTGGCCTGCGCATCACGGCCCCGGTGGCGCTGCTGAACGGCGAGAGCGCCGATGTCGGCCTGAGCAACGGATGCATCGTCTGCCATCAGGCGCGCCGCGATGTGAATGTGTACGTCACCGCCAGCAACAACATCACCATCCGCTTCGGTCCGCACCACGGGCCGCAGGGCGATCTGCTGCTGGGCACCAACGGCTATGAGTACGACGGCTTCGACTACACCAACGCCGACATGGCGTTCCACCGCACCTCCAAGCCCGAGGGCTCGCGCGACGGCGAGTACGGTTGCGTGATGTGCCACATGATCGCCGTCAACTACCAGGTGGGCGGTCACACGTTCAAGACGGCGACGGTGGACGAGGAGTCCGGCGACACCGTCTACAACGTGGACGCCTGCACGGCCTGCCACACGACCTATGAGGGCGAGGACTTCGATATCAACGGCGTCCGGACCGAGATCGACGGCCTGTTGGCCGAACTGCAGGTTCTGCTCGAGGCCGCGGGCTTCGTCGACGGCACCGGCACCCCGCTCACGGTTTCCGGCCGCCCTGCCGACGATGCCGGCGCGATCTGGAACTTCATGTACATCGGTCGCGAGGACCGCAGCCATGGCGCGCACAACCCCGACTACGCGCGTGCCCTCCTGCAGTCGACGATCAACTACATGAACTCGCGCGCGCCGAGCTAGGCGACGGCGAGGTTTCGCAGCGAGGCGGGCGGCCCTGGTGGCCGCCCGCCTTGCGTTTCCCGGCGCCGCAGGTGTTGCCGCCGGCCCCGGCGGACAAGAAAAGGACCCGGCACCGGCCAGGTCCTTTTGTCATGTGTGAAGCTTGCGCCCGGCCTACGGCCAGTACAGCAGCCGCCCGCAGCTCTCGCATTTCTGCACCTTGTCGATGTTCGTCTTGCTGACGAACGACGACGGGATGCTCGCGAAGCAACCCATGCACAGGTTGCCGACCACCGGCACCACGGCGTGGCCGAAGCGCGCGGTCAGGCGCTTGTACCAGCTGCCCAGGCTGGGGTCGATCTGCCCGGCCAGGTCCTCGCGCGCGCGCTTGAGGTTTTCGAGGCCCTCGTGCTTGAAGCCCAGGCCCTCGAGCTGCTCGCGGCTCTCCTCGGTCTCACGGATCATCTGGTCCATGTCCTGGAGGGCGACCAGCAGTTGCAGTTGCGGGTGCATGGTCAGTCCCCCTTCAGGGCGGCGCAGAACGATTCGTAGTCGGCAGCGTCGCGCAGCTTGGCGCGCAGGTCGCCGTCCTGCAGGCGGTCGATGAGCGTCGCCAGGGACTTGATGTACTGGTGCCCGGAGTCCTGCGGCGGCGCCACGAGCACGAAGAACAGGTGCGTGGGGCCCCCGTCCTCGGACTCGAAGTCGACGCCGGCCCGCGAGCGCGCGATCAGGATCGTCAGGCGCTGCACCGCGAGGGTCCGGCCGTGGGGGAACGCGATGCCCGGCCCGACGGCCGTGCTGCCGAGGTGCTCACGGCTCTTGAGCATCTGCAGGATGGTGTCGGGATTCTGGATGCTGGTTCCGGCGACCAGGCCTTCGACGATCTCGGCCAGGGCGGAGGCTTTGTCGGTCGCTTTCAGGTCGGGCAGGAAGAGCGCGGGTGAGGTATGCTTCAACACCTCGACGATGTCCATGGCGGACGCACCTTCTTGAGAATGCGGAAAAATTGTGCTACCTGTTCGACTTCCAAGCTAACCCATCACCCGTCGATAGACAAGATCCAAAACGGCCCCCCGCAGGCGCGCCGGGGCCCGAAAGGGCGGCATGAGCGAGGGTGCGCGGCAGCGCGAGGGCATCGTGATCCGGGCCGGCGCCGGGCATTGCCAGGTGGCGACCGGGTCTGAAAGCTGGCGCTGCCGGGTGCGGGGCCGGCTCAAGCAGGGGCCCCGGCAGGTGCAGACCGTGGTCGTGGCCGGCGACCGCGTCCGGTTCGAGGCCGTGGCCGGCCAGGGCCCCGACGGGCGCGAGGGCGTGGTGGAGGAGGTCCTGCCGCGCCGGAACCGGATCTCGCGCATGGCCGCCCGGCGCAGCGGCGGCCGGGTCGAGCAGGTGCTGATGGCCAACCTCGACCAGTTGGTGGTCGTCCAGTCGGTGCGCGAGCCCGAGCCGCAGACTGGCTTCGTCGACCGCCTGCTGGCGGCCGCGCTGCGCTTCGACGTCGCCGGCGCCGTCGTGGTGAACAAGGTCGACCTCTGCCGCGACGAGGCGGCGCGCGCGGCCGAGCTCGCGCGCTGGGGCTACTACCGCGCGCTCGACGTGGCCGTCGTGCCGACGTCGGTGGCCAGCCGCGAGGGGCTTCCCGACCTGGTCGCGCTGCTGGCCGGCAAGGTGTCGCTGCTGCTGGGGGCCTCGGGCGTCGGCAAGAGCAGCCTGCTGAACGCGCTGTACCCCGAGCTGGGCCTGCGGGTCAGCGGCGTCACCGACCGCACCGGGCTCGGCCGCCACACGACGACGCACACCGAGCTGCACGCGGTGACCGGCGGCGGGTTCATCGCCGACTCGCCGGGCCTGCGCGGCTTCGACCCGTGGGACATTGCCCCGGCCGACATCCGCGCCTATTTTCCCGACCTTGAGGCGCCGGCGCTGGAGTGCCGCTTCCGCGGCTGCCTGCACCGCGACGAGCCCGGCTGCGGCGTCAAGGACGCCGTCGCGCGCGGACGGCTGCCGGCCTGGCGCCACGAGGCGTACCTGGCGCTGCTGCGGGATCTCGAGGACCGGGAACGCTCGGCGGGCTACTGAGGGCGCCGGAACCACGGCCGGGAACCGGCCAGGGTGGCGTAGAAGTGCGCGGCTTCCTCGCCCTCGTGCAGGGCCTTGTCGACGGGCAGGACGCCCGTCCGCGGCTTCCAGCGGGTAACGTGCTCGGCCTTCTCGCTGGCCCACCAGCCGGGCCAGGCCTCGCCCGCCCAGGCCGGGGATTTGGCGGTCAATTCATACAGGCCCATGCCCGCCAGCAGCCAGGCGGACAGGATCAGGATCGGCAGGCGCACGCGGTTCAAGGGCCGGTTCTCCCGTCATGGGGGCGCAGGGGGCGGACCTGGCGGCCCGGCGAACGGCTGCATGAACGCAAGCCGTGTGCCATGGCCGCGGCGACACCAGGCCGGCGAAAGCGGGGGGCATGTCAGCGACGCGGCGCGCCAAGCAGATGATGATGCGCCCGCTGGCCCGTGCCCTGCGCCGTCCGGCGCTGGACGTGGCCGGCCTGGCCGCGCTGCGCCCCGCGCGCATCCTCGTCGTGCGCCAGCACAACCAGATGGGCGACATGGTCTGCGCCACGCCGGCGCTGCGCGCCATCGCCCGCACCTGGCCCGGGGCCGAGGTGGCGCTGGTCACCGCGCCGGGCAACGTCGAGGTCGTGCGCAACCACCCCGACCTCGCGCGCGTGTTCGTCTTCGAGCGGCCCGTGCGCCGCGTGCCCGCCTTCCTGCGGCAGGTGCGCGCCTGGCGGCCCGACCTGGCCATCGTGCTCAGCAGCGTCTCGTTTTCGCTGACCAGCGCGCTGATCGGCCTGTGCAGCGGCGCGCGGCACGTCATCGGCGCGGACAGCCGCCCGTTCGGTTGGGAGTTCAGCGAGCACTGCTTCTCTCTGCAGATGCCCGGCTCGCCCGTGGTGGACGCGCACGCGATCGAGCACGGCCTGGCGCCGCTGCGCGCGGTCGGCATCACCACCGACGACCTGTCGACGGTGGTCGTTCCCTCGGGCGCCGAGTCCGACCAGGCCGAAGCCATCCTCGCGCAGGCCCGCCTCGGGCCGGGCTTCTGGGCCCTGCACCCGGGCGCCGGCAAGCGGCAGAACGTGTGGCCGGCCGACCGGTTCGCCGCCGTGGCGCGCCGCGCCGCGGCGGCGGGGCACGACGTGCTGGTGCTGCACGGGCCGGCCGACGGTGCGGCGCTGCCGCTGTTCAGCCCGCCCGCCGGCGAC
>CAINDZ010000030.1 GCA_903847545.1 uncultured bacterium
CCGTCGGCCGCAACCGTGAACACATAGGCATGGCCGCCGAAGACCTCGACGGCATGCCGGGTGGCGATGGCGGCAGCCTCGCCGGTCTCGACCACGACGGTCAACTCGCGCGCCAGGGAATAGAGCGACGCCGTGCGGCCCTCTCGCTCGCGGGCGTCCAGCTCCTGGCGGCGCAGGCGTGACGTGAGGCTGCTGATCGTCAGTCCGACGCCGAACATCATGGCGAACGTCAGCAGGTGCCGGGCATCGCTCACCGCGAACGTGTAGTAGGGATTGACGAAGAAGAAGTCGTAGGCCGCCACGGCCAGCCCGGCTGCGGCGAGGGACGCCACGCGACCCTGCCGGAACGCCACGAGCATGATGGCGAGGAAGTAGATGGCCACCATGTCGGCCTGCGACAGGCGTCCGCGGGCGAGAAGGCCGATCGCCGTCATGAGGCCGACCATCAGCAAGGAGGCAAGGGCGCCCTTCCAGGTGAGGCCGCGCCGTTGCCCGCCGCGCGTGCCCGGTGGCCGTCGCAGGGCTTCGGCCCCGCCCACGAAGTGCACCTCGATGTCGCCGCTGCCGCGGATGATGCGGTGGACGAGGGAGCCGCGGATCCGGTCACGCAGCCGCAGGTGCGTGGGCTTGCCGATCACGATGCGCGACACGTTGTGGGCGCGGGCGAAGGCGAGGATCTCGTCGCTGACATGCGACCCGGCCAGGCGCACGACCGTGGCGCCGAGCGACTCGGCCAGCCGCAAGTTGGCCTGCAGGCGATCGCGGTCCGCCTCGGTTGTCGGATAGGCGTCCGGCGCATCGGCGTAGACGGCGAACCACGGGGCATGCAGTCCCGCGGCCATGCGGCAGGCGCTGCGGACCAGATGCGGCGCCGAGGGACCGGGACCCACGGCGACGAGGATCCGCTCGGCGGCGGGCCAGGTGTCGGCGATCGCGTTGGCGCGACGATAGGCGCGCACATCCTCGTCCACGCGCTGGGCAGCCTGGCGCAGCGCGAGCTCGCGCAGCGACAGGAGGTTGCCGCGGCGGAAGAAGTGCTTCGTCGCGGCGCGCGCCTGCTCCGGGACGTAGACCTTGCCGTCGCGAAGCCGCCCGATGAGCTCCTCGACCGGGAGATCGACCAGTTCGATCTCGTCCGCGCGCAGCAGGATCGAGTCGGGCACGGTCTCGCGCACGGTCACGGTCGTGACCTGGGCGACGACGTCGTTGAGGCTCTCGACATGCTGGATGTTCAGCGTGGTCGTGACGGAGATGCCGGCCTCGAGAAGTTCGAGGACGTCCTGCCACCGCTTGGGGTGGCGGCTGCCCGGCGCGTTCGTGTGGGCCAGTTCGTCCAGGAGCAGGACCTGCGGCCGGCGGGCCAGCGCGGCATCGAGGTCGAACTCCGCCAGGTCGGCGCCCCGGTGGCTGACCTGCCGCCGCGGCAGCACCTCCAGTCCGTCCAGAAGCCGGCCCGTGTCCTGGCGGCCGTGGGTCTCGACCAGCCCGACGACGACATCGACGCCCTGCTGCCGCAACAGGCGGGCCCATTCCAGCATCGTGTATGTCTTGCCGACGCCCGGCGCATAGCCGAGGAAGACCTTCAGGTTGACGGCCGGACCTTGCGTCGCCTCGGCGGCCTTCAGGTTCTTCAGCAGGATGTCGGGATCGGGCCGGTTCCCTTGTTCGGGCATGGGCAAGGCTCCCCGGATGGGTTGACGGGCGCATTATCCGACGCGCGGGCGCGGCGCTCAAGGGACAACCAGACCCTTCCCCGGGCCCATCGGCAAGGAACCGGACGCGCACCGTATCGCCGATTACCGCGGGTAGACGGGCGAAAGCGGCAGGGGCTCGCGGCGAACGGCCAGTTCCAGGTCGGCCAGGGCCTGCTGGCAGCCGAGGACGAGCCGGCGCCGCTGGTTGAGCGACAGCGTCAGCGACTTGACGTTGGTGTTCTGCCGGGACAGGGCGACGATGTCGGGGACCAGGTCGCGGTAGGTCGCGAACGCCGCGCGGGCCGCCTCCAGGTCCGGCGTGCCCGCCATGGCGGGCAGTCCCGACAGGGTCGAGAGATTGTCGCCGACCACCTGCCGGCAGGCGTCGAGGTCGGACTCCATGTCGTCCATGCCGGCGTCGGTCTGCTCCGCGATGTGGCGGGGCAGCAGCGCCTGGATCCGCAATGCGGCGCGTTCGGCGCCGGCGGCCAGGAGCATGATCCGTCGACCGTCCCGGGTCTCGGCCCCGGCTGCGCGCGTGATGATGCGCGACAGGGCGTCGTCGAGGTCGCGGACCGCGGTGGCGGCCGGGCCGAAGGCCAGCTGGGCCGCCTTGAGGTTCGTGTTCCTGACGGACAGGTCGAGCAGCTCGTCATCAAGCCGATGGTAGTCCGCCAGCGCCTTGGAGAACGTCGCCAGGGTTGCCTGCTCATCGCGGGTGGCGTGCGTGCCGAGGTGCTGCGCCAACTGGTCCCTCTCCTGCTCAAGCGCGCCCATGGCCGTGCGCGCCTGGGCGGCGAAGCGCGCGGACTCCTCGTCGGTGACGGCCTGGACCGCACTCATCTCGAACTCGGACGTCGTGGCCAGCCCCACCTGCAGCCGCTGCACGGCATCGAGGCGCTGCTCGTAGGCCGTGAAGCGTTCGGCGCGGAATTCCTGGGCGTGGTACCG
>CAINDZ010000031.1 GCA_903847545.1 uncultured bacterium
ATCCTGCGGAGTATTCTCAAAACGAGGACCGTGTCAATCCCCTTCGGCCGCCCGGGCGGCGGCCTCCCGGCGGTCCTTCCGGCCCACGACGACCAGCGCCACCACGACCGACCCGACATACAGCGCCAGGACCGGCACCATCATGATCAACTGGTTGATGACGTTGGCGTCCGGCGTGATGGCCGCAGCCACCACCGCCACGATCACCAGCACGTGTCGCCACTTGGCCAACAGCCACTGCGGGCGCACGATGCCGGCAGCGCACAGCGCCAGGATCACCATCGGCAACTCGAAGACCAGCCCGCAGCACAGCACGAACTGCAGGAAGGTCGACAGGTACGAGCCCACCTCGATCATGGGCTTCATCGACTCGGTGCCCATGGCGATCATGACCTTGAGCATGTACGGGAACCCGAGGTAGGCCAGGGCCGACCCCGTGTAGAACAGGAGCACGGTCCAGACCAGCACCGGCGTCGTGACACGCCTTTCCTTGCGGTGCAGCCCGGGCAGGACGAACCCGTAGATCCGGAACAGCACGAACGGCGCCACCAGGAACAGGCCCACGGCGAACGCCACCTTCACCCGGGCCATGAAGGCCCCGCTCGGCGACATGAAATAGGCGCCCTGGGCGCCCAGCGGCCTGAGGATCAGGTCGAGCAGTTCGCCCGCCTTGAACCAGCACAGGAGCGCGGCCACGGCCATCGCCGCCACGCTCTGGAACAGCACCTTGCGCAGCTCCTCGAGGTGGTCGAGCAGGCCCATCTGCCCCGGCTCGCGCGATGCGGGCCGGTCGTCGCCTGCCGGTCGGTCGGGCGCCTTCGGTGGCGGCGGGCCGGCCGCATCCCCGCCCGCCGACGCGGGCACGACCGGCCGCGGCAAGGTCGGCGGCAGGTCGTCGAATCCGATCTGGTCCCGGGGTCCCCCGGGCAGCGGCGGCGGCGCCTCGGGCCCGCCGGACCCGCCGGGGCCGGTCGCCGCGGGCCCGTCCTCGCGCCGCCCGTCGCTCACGACCGCTCCGGCGGCTGGCGCATGGCGCTCAGCAGCGCGAAGAACTCGTCGACGCTCTGGAAGCTGCGGTACACCGAGGCGAAGCGCACGTACGCCACCTCGTCGACCTGCCGCAGCTGGTCCAGCACGCAGCCCCCGATGACCTCGCTCGGCACCTCGCGCCGGCCGGACGTCGCCAGGTCGTGCTCCACATGGTCGACGATGATCTCGATCTCCTCCAGCGACACGGGCCGCTTCTCGCAGGCCTTCGTCACGCCGACGATCACCTTGGCCCGGTTGTAGGCCACCCGCTCGCCGCTGCGCTTGACCACCAGCATCGGGCGCGTCTCGACGCCCTCGTAGGTGGTGTAGCGCTCGCCGCAGGCGGTGCACTCGCGCCGGCGCCGCACAGCCCGGCCGTCGCGGACGGCGCGGCTGTCGATCACCTTGTCCTCGTCACTGGCGCAGCGCGGGCACTTCATGAGCGACCCTTCCGTTCGTCAGCCCAGGTCCGGGTAGAGCGGATAGGCGCGGCACAGCTCGCGACTGCGCCCCTTGAGGGCCGCCAGAGCCTGCTCGTCGCCGCGCGCGGCGACGGCCGCCTCCATGATGGCCGCGATCTCGCGCATCTGGTCCGGCCCCATGCCGCGCGTCGTCAGCGCGGGCGTCCCCAGCCGCACGCCGCTAGTCACGAAGGGGCTCTGCTGGTCGAACGGCACTGTGTTCTTGTTCGCCGTGATGCCGACCTTCTCCAGCAGCTCCTCCATCTCCTTGCCCGTCAGGCCCTTGTTGGTCACGTTGACCAGCAGCAGGTGGTTGTCGGTGCCGCCGCTGACCAGGCGGAAGCCGCGTTCCATCAGCGAGGCGCCCAGCACCTGCGCATTGGCCACCATGCGGCGGGCGTAGTCGCGGAAGGGCTCCTGCATCGCCTCGTGGAAACAGACGGCCTTGGCGGCGATCACGTGCATGAGCGGACCGCCCTGCACGCCAGGAAAGTTCGTCTTGTTGATGGCGGCGAAGTGCTCCTGCCGGCACAGGATGAGCCCCCCGCGCGGGCCGCGCAGCGTCTTGTGCGTGGTCGAGGTCACGATGTCGCAGTGCGGCACCGGGCTGTCATGGACGCCCCCGGCCACC